>NZ_QHHV01000327.1:0-30529 GCF_003947245.1 Actinoplanes sp. ATCC 53533
GCCGCCGTCCGCGGACATCTTGACGCCGAGCGACTTGAACTTCGGGTTCTTACCGCGCTTGGCGTCCGGGTCCTGGCTGTAGCGGTTCAGCTTCAGCGCCACGTTGGTCGTGCTGCCGCCCTTGGCCTTGTTCCAGTTGTTCAGCCCGGCCGGGACCATCGTCACCGAGTTGACCTCGGCCAGCGCGTTGCTGTTGGGCTTGGTGTAGAAGCGGTAGCTGACCACGCTCTTGGTGGACAGCATGCCGGCCGGATACTTGATCTCCGGGTAGTACCGCGTGGCCGTGTTGGTCAGCGTGTACCAGCCGGCCTTCTTCACCTTGTAGTCGAGGACCGTCATCTCGGGCTCCCAGCCCCGGTCCTTCTTCGTCTTGACCGTCTTGCCCTTGTAGACCAGGGTCGCGGTGGCCTTGTCGCCGCCCTCGCTGCCCGTGTCGTTGCGGTTGAAGTACGGGTCGGTGAACATCTCGTTCATCTGGAACGAGACCCGGCCGTAGAGCGTGGTCGGCAGCTGGGTGCTCGGACCCCAGGCGGCGTTGTAGAAGCGCACCGCGTACGTCTTGCCCGCCGCGATCTTGCGCTCCGCGAAGTACGAGCCGATGTTCCAGGTCTCGCCGTTCTTGGTGGTCGCCGACGTGCTCGACCGGACGTGCCAGGAACCGGTGGACAGCCGCAGTTTCACGCGGGTCGGCTGGTCGGCGGTCCACAGGCCGCTGTACATGTCGTCCGCGCATCCGCGCTTGATCGGCTGCACGGCGACGTCGGTGTAGTTCGAGCCCTCCGGGCCGAGGCGCGAAACGACCGAGACGGTGCCGAGCGACGAGCGCTTCACCGTACGGCGGGGTGTCTTCGGCACGCCGGTGGTCTGGTGCACCACCGCGTACGCGTCGGCCAGGCCGGAGCTGTCACTCCACGTGCCGAGGGCCGCGAAGGCGATCTTCTTGGAGGTGGTCGGGATGGCGTACAGGTCGTCGCCGTACGCCTCGACGTCGTAGCTCGCCCCACTGGTCTTGGCGCAGACCCGGGCGCTGAGGCTGCGGGACAGGCCGACCGGCGCCGGGCTCACCGCGAGGTTGACCCGCCGGCCCTGGCGGGCGTCGACGGTCAGCTTGGCGGACCCGGACACCTTGACCGTGCGGCCGCCGAGCGTGGTCGTGTTGCCGGTGGCGATCGAGGTGAGCACGGCGTAGCTGCCCTTGGGCAGCTTCTTCTTCTTGTTGCTGCGGGCGGTGTACCGCGAGCCGCTGGAGAGGTTGACCACGGTGGCGGCGACCGACACCTTGGCACCGGAGCGGTTCAGCACGGTGAGGGTGAGGGTGTGGGTGGCCGCGACGGCGGCGCCGCCGGTGCTCAGCACCAGAGCGGGGACGATGGCGGTGACGGCCAGGCAGCGCCCGAGACGGGCCCGGCTGAAGAATGGAAGCACTGGGACTTTCCCCTTGGTTGGAGGGGTGACGTCGGCCGTAAGTCCGGCATGACATCGAGAGAGATGCCGGTGATCATGCCACAGCAGCGCCCGCCGCGTTGTCCCTCACATGACCGTTACCGCCCACTGTGGATGTTCCGTCCTGTCAGCTCTGAGCAACCTTGCCGTTCTCACCATCGTGTGATGGCAAGAGAAGTCAGCCGGGCGTGGGTGTATTCGTGGGGAATTCCCATGAGTGGCGGATTCGTTTCCGCTGCCGCGAACTCCGCCATGGTGATCGAGCCGGACAACCCAACCCGGTGTACGGCGACCGATAGCCGGAAATTGCGCCTGATCATCCGACTTGCCGACCGGGACACTGTGGACAGTCGATGCGGTTTAACGTTGCCGTCAATGCGAGTCGTGCAGCAGCTCACGGGCACCAGGCCAGTGCCGTGACGACCGCAGACGGCCGGCGCCGAACGCGATGCGGACCGGGGGGAACCCTCCGCCCGCCGACTACGTCTGAACCGACGAACGGGGTGCTCGATGTCCAAGATCAGTCCCAGTCCCGATCGACTCAAGCAGGGATCGGTTCGTGTGATGACAGTGCTGAGCGTGGCGGCGATCGTCACCAGTGTCGGCGGTCAGCCGGCCGGTGCGAATCCGTTCGGCTCGACCGCCTGCACCGATCCGGCCGGTGTCGTGCCGATGAATTGCGTCAATCTTGCGAACAATAACGACCACGCGTTGAACTACGTGAATCTGGACCAGATCGACCAGTCGATTCCCGGACTGGGCACCGCGGTGACCGCCGCCATCGGCGACCTCAACGGCACGGACCTGCACGTCTACCGCGACGAGAACGACTCGCTGCCCGACGTGTGGGTGCACGACTGGAACTACGGCGCCCTCGACGGGGTCGTCGCCTGGGTGGTGTGCCCGGCCGACAACACCGGTCAGGGCGGCGCGAACCCCAACCGCTGGTGTCGCGGGCAGGACCTGAATTTCAACGTCTATTACTGGGCCAGCGACAACGGCGTCTATGACACCCCGGCCCAGCGGCGCAACGTCGCCTGCCACGAGCTGGGCCACACAGTTGGCTTGCGGCACCGCACCGACACCCGGGCCTCCTGCATGTGGAGCTTTGCCAGTGATAACGGTGGCACCACCTATGACAACCACGACCGCGGCCACGTCAACGGCCGTTACTGAGCAGCGACCATCATGGGGGAGAAGATGAAAAAGGTACATCTCGGAATCGCCGGGGTGGCGGTCGGAGCCCTGCTGGCCACCGGTTGCTCATCGGCGGCTGATCCGGCCCGGACGAACGCGGCGGCCTCCGTCGAGTCGGGGACGACCGCCGCCGATCTGAACGCCTTCTACGCGGAGGACTCGAAGTTCTACGAGCCGATGCGGCAGAAGACCGAGGGCGCCCTGCTCGTCGCGCCGCCCCCGACGGTCAAAGCGGCCACCGGGGAGTCCACCGTCGTGGTGTCCGGCAAAGTCGGCGAGGTCGCCGCGCAACGGGTCATCGGCAACGTCCAGACGATGCGGGTGGTCCTCACCGACATCGACGTGCTGCACGGCAAGCTCCAGCCCGAGCTGGGCGGCAAGGTCGCCGTGGAACTGTTCCTGGGCGAGCCGGTGAACGTCGAGAAGCAGATCCAGGGCTTCCAGGCCTCGCTCCCCAAGGGCTACAGCATCTGGTTCCTGCGGTGGCAGGGCAACAAACGCCCGGTCACCAAGCCGGGGGCGAATCCCGCCGAGGATCCCGCCGACGCCTCCCTCTACGGCGTGGTGCACCGGCATGCTGTGTTCGCGCAGGGTCCGGACGGCGTGACGAACGCGATCGCCGAGCACGATGCCGAGGGCAAGCCGATGCCGGGTCTGCAGGCCGAAGGCGAGAAGCTCGGCAAGCTGAGTGACCTGGCCGACCAGGTTCGCAAGTCCTGAGCCGCAGTCCGGCCGGAGCGTGCCGGGGCGTCGCTGCCTCGGCACGTTCCGGCCGGCCCGCCTCGAGCCGGAGTGTGACTTCTTGATCAGCGCGACTCTGCGGCACCAGCGAGAGCTCAATCTGGGATCGGCCGGCCGGTGGGACGACTTCGCCGGTCACCGGCGACGGGTCACCGATTTGATCCTCGGCCACCGCACCGGGCGGCCGTCCAGCCGGCTCGTCGTGCTAGGCGCGGGCAACTGCAACGACCTCGAACTGGCCCGGCTGCTGGCCGGCTTCGCCGACGTCGATCTGGTCGACATCGACACCGAGGCCTTGGCCGGTGCTGTCCGTCGGCAGCGGCTGCCGGACGGCGCCCGCCTCCGGCTGCACGGCGGCGTCGACCTCACCGATCCGGCGCCGGACCGGCTCGAGAGGCTGTCGCGGGGCGACGTCGTGGTCTCCACCACCGTGCTGACGCAGCTCCTGGACGTCGCCCTCCAGGCCGGTGCCACCGGCCCGGAGCTGCTGACGGTCCGCGACGACCACCTGCGTCTGATCACCGGCCTGTTGGCTCCGCGGGGGGTCGGCATGCTCGTCACCGACGTCGTGTCCTCCGACACGTGCCCGCAGCTGCGCACCACCGGAACCGGCGGGCTCGGGCCGCTCCTGGCGGAGGTCGTCAACGGCGGGAATTTCTTCACCGGCGCCAACCCGTTCGCCATCGAGCGGTGGCTCAGCACCAGCCCGGATCTGCGGCTCGACCGCTTCGGCATGGCCCCGCCGTGGCGGTGGGACATCGGCGACCGGAGCTATCTGGTGTCCGCGCTGGCCTTCCGGAAGCAGGCCGAGTGGCGCACGATCAACGCCGCCGGGTGACGCAGCACATGGGTGCCGGGTCCGGCCAGTGCGGGAAAGGCCATACGACGCCGCACAGCCGGCGGGCCTTCCCTCCGGATCGCCGTTCCGGCAAGCTGATCGGTATGGGCGAGGTGCTTCCGATGCCGACTGTCGGCGACGTCTTCCTTGACGTGCGCGGTGACGACCGCACGATGCGGGTCAGCTACCACCAGGACCGCGAGGTCGTCGTCGTGTCGCTGTGGGCGGGCGCAGCGTGCCGGGGCTCCTTCCGCTTGGCCGCCGACGACGCGGGCAGGCTGGTCGCATTCCTCTCCGGCATCGTGTCACCGGCTGGCGCGCCGGACGCGCCGGACGACACCGAGATTCAGGCGGATGCCGACACGATCGCGGCGACTCCCCAACGGACGGCGCCGTCTCCCGAGCAGACCGGCGACGTGAGCATGCTTGCGCTGCCGAAAAAGCCGGTGCCACGGGTCGCTTGACCGAATCCGGCGCAGGATACACGTGTACACGGCGACCATTAACAGATCTGGCACACTCCATCCGTAAACCTGACGTGTACCTAGCGTGATTCGCTATGAGGTTGATGGGGACCGCCGAGATCGCCAAGGCGCTCGGCGTGGGCCGGCAGCGGGCGTACGTCATCTCGCGGCAGCGTGGATTTCCCGAGCCGCTGGCCACCCTGGAGATGGGCGCCGTGTGGGACGCGGAGGTCGTCGAGGCGTGGATCCGGGAGCACCGGCCGAACCTCGCCGAGGACCCCGAGGGCGACGCCTAGGCCGGGCCCTGCGATCCCCCGCTGACCAGTAGAAACACCAACAAGCGGGGGATCGCGTGGCTCAGGAGGCGAGCAGCCGTCCGACCTCCTCGGCGCGGTCGCCCAGGGCGGTGCGCAGCGCGGCCGCCGTCTCCTCGCTCGACTGGTACGGGCTGGCCAGCGCGCCGACCACGGCGTTCGCGATGGCCTGGTAGTCCATCCCGGCGAGCACCAGCTTCGCCACCTGCTCCGGGTCGTCCTCGGCGGCCTCCTTCAGCAGGGTCAGCATGTCGGAGAACAGCACTTCGTGCGTGGTGCGCCCGGTGCGGCCGACGGTCTGCTGCCACGGCGCCACGCGCAGGGCGTTGCGCTGGGGGTTGTCCTTGGCGCTCGCGCTCATCCGGGCGGTCCACCACGCGTCCATGCGGGCGTTGAAGTCGGACTGGGTGATCGTGGCCATGTCGTCGTCCTCGGCTTCCAGTAGGCCCCAGGGCCGGGTGTCGCGTTCCTGGGCGGTCGTGTAGCGCGCGGAGAAGTGCGCATGGTGGGTGTGGGCGTTCGCCCCGGTGTAGCGGCGTGCCGTCCAGCCCCACGAGCGGGACCAGATTCGGCCGTTGTAGATCACGTTCTGCAGGCGGGCGTCCCGGCCCTGGCGGTGGCGGTGGCGATGATCTCCACCGCCTTCTGCATCGTCCAGCCGGACCTGCGCAGGTCCTTGTCCACATCGATGGCGTGGACCTCGTTGATCGAGTCGGCGTCCTCGGACGGCGTGTTGCCGGTCTCGTCCGGGTTGTGGTCCGACGAGCTCTGGGAGTGCGCGGTGTCGCCGATGGAACCGTCGCTCGACTTGTCCCGGCGGGGCGCGAGCGCGTTGAACTCACTCCTGAGGGTCACCAGGCATGGCACCAGGATCCAGCTCGCCATCGGACGCCTCCTCCCACGGGTCGGGGACGGGCTCGCCCGCGTACTGCTCAGCGGGGCCGGGGTCGTGCGGGTCGGCGTACTTCTCACCGGCTGCGATGTCCTCGGCAGAGAGTCGAGGCTGGGGGGCCTGTCTCTCCGGGACGGACGGGTCGGTCATCGCGTCTCGCTCCTGAAATCGGGGGGATTCGGTCCGGGCGGGACCGATGTTGGCTCGGATGCGAGCCGGGTGAGTACCCCCGACGGGCGATGGACATGCCGATTCACCCGGAATAACCGGGATGTGCCACCCCAGGGGCACGAAATTGTGCGCGTTCAGCCCGGGGGATTGATGATCATCTGAGCGCCCGAGCCGCGGGCGGCCAGCCGGTCCTCCGGGTTGATCAGCTTGCACCGCTGCAGGCTCAGGCAGCCGCACCCGATGCACCCCGTCAGCTGGTCGCGCAGCCGTTCCATCATCGCGATGCGGGCCTCCAGCTTGCGGCGCCAGCGCGCCGACAGCCGTGACCAGTCCGCCTTCGTCGGCGTGCGGTTCTCCGGCAGCTCCGCCAGGGCTTCCCGGATCTCGTCCAGCGAGACCCCCACCTGCTGGGCGATCCGGATGAACGCGACCCGGCGCAACTCGTGCCGGTCGTAACGGCGCTGGTTGCCGCCGGTACGGGTCGAGCGGATCAGTCCCTCCCGCTCGTAGTAGCGCAACGCCGATTGGGTGACACCGCTGCGGACAGCCATGTCGCCGATGGTGAGGAGCTCCACTCCTGACATCCCCGATTTTACTTGAGTTGAAGTGAACTTTAACTTGCAGGCTGGGGTGCATGACCACGACAGCGGAAAAACCAGACCTGCTGGGCACTCTACTGACCCGGCTGACCGGCGACGAGAAGCACGCGCCCAGCGCGCACTCGACGCTCGACGTGCTGTGGGTGCTCTACGACCGCATCCTGCGCGTCTCCCCCGACACCGTCGACGAACCCGACCGGGACCGGTTCCTGCTCTCCAAGGGGCACGGGCCGGCCGGCTACTACGCCGTACTCGCCGCCAAGGGGTTTTTTCCCGTCGAGTGGCTGGACGATCTCGGCGGGCCGGAGAGCCGGCTCGGCCACCATCCCGACCGGGTGCTGATCCCGGGGGTGGAGATCGGCACCGGTTCGCTCGGGCACGGCCTCGGCCTGGGCGTCGGCACCGCCCTCGGGCTGCGCGCTCAGGGCTTCGACGCCCGGACGTTCGTGCTGCTCGGCGACGCCGAACTGGACGAGGGTGCCAACCACGAGGCGATCGCCTACGCGCCCGCCGCCGGGCTGAGCCGGCTCACCGCGATCGTGATCGACAACCAGTCGGCCACGCACGGCTGGCCCGGCGGCATCGCCGGCCGGTTCCCGGGCTGGTCCGCCTCCACGGTGGATGGCCGGGACCACGGCGCCATCGAGACCGCCCTGCGGCAGCAGGACCCGGACCGGCCGCGCGTTGTCGTCGCCGTCGTCGAGAAGAAGGGCTGAAGATCATGCGAGACACCTTCGTCGCCACCACCACGGCGCTGCTGGAATCCGATCCGCGGACCGCTGTGGTCCTGGCCGACATCTCCGGCGAGGCGTTCGCGCCCGCTCAGCGCCGGCATCCGGATCGGGTGATCAACGTCGGCATTCGCGAGCAGTTGATGACCGGCGTCGCCGGTGGGCTCGCGCTGACCGGGCTGCGGCCCTACGTGCACTCGTACGCGCCGTTCGTGATCGACCGGACCTATGAGCAGATCAAGCTCGACCTCGGCCACCAGGATGCCGGCGCGGTCCTGGTCAGCATCGGCGCCTCGTACGACGCCTCCAGCGAGGGCTACACCCACCAGTCTCCGGGCGATGTCGCCCTGCTGGACACCCTTGCGGGCTGGACCGTGCACGTACCCGGCCACCCGAACGAGGTGCCCGCGCTGCTGCGGGCCGCCGCGCGGACCGACGACCGGATCTACGTGCGGCTGTCGACGCAGCTGAACAGCCGGGCGTACGCGACGACCGACGAACTGCGGGTCGTGCGGCGGGGCTGGGCCGGGGCGCCGGTGGTGCTGGCGGTCGGGCCGATGCTCGACCCGGTGCTCGCCGCCACCGCCGACCTGGACGTCACGGTCGCGTACACGCTGACGCCTCGGCCGCTCGATACCGGGGGTTTGCGGGAACTGGTCAGCCGCGAGGTGGTTCTGGTGGAGCCCTACCTGGCGGGCACGTCGAGCCGGCTGGTGGCGGCGGCGCTGTCCGACGTACCGCATCGGGCTCTGCACCTCGGGGTGAGCCGCGTGGAGCAGCGGCGGTATGGCACCCCCGCCGACCATGCGCGCTGGCACGGCCTGGACCCGGCCGGGTTGCGCGCGTCGATCAGCGACTTCCTGCGGGCCGGCCGCGGCTAGGCCGCGACAGTGAATGCGGCAGGGGTGCGTCGCTCGCGGAAGGCGTGCTTGAGCAGCGCGTCGACGTGCCACACCTGCTCCGGCTCGGCCAGGCGCATCCGGAACCGCTCGCGAATCCCGTCCACCGCGGTCGCGGCGACGTCCACCACCGACGTGCGCAGGTCCGGGTTCCAGGTGACGTCGCTCAGGTGGCGCAGGTTGGCGTTCAGGTGCAGCCGCAGCCGGTGCAGCACCCGGGTCTCCTGGGTCACGACCACCCGGCGGTACGTGAGCAGCAGCAGGAACTCCCCGGCCAGCGGCCGGTCCGGGCTGATGCACCTGGTGACCAGCACCGTCGCATCGTCCGGTTCCACGCAGCGGCGGAAGATCGGCATGTGCCGGCTCACGGTGGGGATCGCGACCCCGGCTTCGGCGGCGGCGGGCAGGAACGTACGGGAAAACACGTCCATGTGAGGTTTAACGGTGGCCGAACGGGGAAGGATCGGGCAAGCGACGATGAATATCGAATTACAGAAGCTCAAGCACCGTGGCGTTGGCCATTCCGCCGCCCTCACACATCGTCTGCAGCCCGTAGCGGACGCCCGTCTGTCGCATGTGGTGGATCATCGTCGTCATGATCCGCGCGCCGGAGGCACCCAGCGGGTGACCGAGGGCGATCGCGCCGCCGCGCGGATTGAGCCGGGCCGCATCACCGCCGGTCTCCGCCAGCCAGGCCAGCGGCACGGGCGCGAACGCCTCGTTCACCTCGTACACTCCGATGTCGCCCAGGGTGAGGCCCGCCTTGGCCAGCGCCTTCGCGGTGGCCGGGAGCGGCGCGGTCAGCATGATCACCGGGTCGGCGGCCGCGACCACCGCGGTGTGCACGCGGGCCAGCGGCCGCAGGCCGTGCGCGGCGGCCCAGCGTGAGGTCGTGACGGCCAGGGCCGCGGCGCCGTCGGAGATCTGCGACGCGGACCCGGCGGTGACCACCCCGTCGGCCTTGAACGGCGTCTTGAGCGCGCCCAGCTTCTCCACCGTGGTATCGCGCCGGATGCCCTCGTCCCGGGCGATGCCGCCGACCGCGACCACCTCCGCGTCGAACTCGCCGGCATCCTGCGCCTTCGCCGCCGCGGCGTGGCTGGCCAGCGCGTACTCGTCGAGCTGCGACCGGGAGAGGCCCCACCGGGCGGCCATCATCTCGGCGCCGACGCCCTGGTTGAAGACGCTGGTGCCATAGCGCTCGGCGACCGCCGCGCCGTACGGGTCGGCACCCGCCGCGCTGGAGCCCATCGGCACCCGGCTCATCGACTCGACGCCGCCGGCCACCACCAGGTCGGCCTGCCCGGACAGCACCGTCGCCGCGGCGAAGTGCAGCGCCTGCTGGCTGGACCCGCACTGCCGGTCCATCGTCGTGGCCGGCACCGACTCGGGCCAGCCGGCCGCCAGCACCGCGGTGCGGCCGATGTTCCACGACTGCTCACCCACCTGGGAGACACACCCCCACATGACGTCCTCGACGTCCACCGGATTGATGCCCGTGCGCTCGGCCAGCGCCCGCAACACCACCGCCGACAGGTCAGCCGGATGCACCTCCGCCAGCCCGCCGTTCCGCCGCCCGACAGGAGTGCGTACCGCCCCCACGATCACCGCGTCTCGCATACTGCCGACGTTACGCCGGACTGCCATAGTGGTGACCATGTCGCCTCTTCAGTGGCGGGTCCGGCCCGTCCTGCCGATCGTCAGGCTGCTCGGCGCAGTGGCCCTGGTGGTGCTCGTCGTGGCCTTCGGCCGCGAGGATCCGGTGCAGTGGGTCATCGCGATCGTGGTCGCCGCCGCGCTGACCGGCTGGGCGGCCCGGGACCTGGTCGCACCGGTCCGGCTCAGCGCGGACACCAGCGGGATCACCATGGTGGTCGGCTTCGTCCGGCGCCGGCACGTGGCCTGGCCGCAGGTCGAACGGGTACGGGTGGACCGTCGCGAACGACGGGGTCTGCGCAACCAGCTGTTGGAGATCGACACGGGCGACAGCCTGCACCTGTTCAGCGTGCACGAGCTGGGCACGGACCCGGCCGAGGTGGCCGAGGCGCTGAACGCCCTGCGGGCCAACGCCCCGCTCTAGGGCGGTCAGGTCAGGGACAGGGTGTGGTAGACGGCGAGCAACAGCAGGATCACCAGCACCGCCGCGCAGCCGACGCCCTGGACCAGGTTGCGTCTCTCCTTGGGCGCGTACGCCAGGATGGCCGCCACTATCGCACCCACGACCAGGCCGCCGAAGTGGCCGGCGACCGAGAGGTTCGAGATCACCAGGGTGAAGACGACGTTGATGACGATCACCGGCAGGATCGGCGCGACGCTCAAGTTGAGCCGCTTGAGCAGCACGAAGATGGCCGACATCATGCCGAAGACCGCCGTCGACGCGCCCGCGGTCATGCTGTTGGAGGCGGAGAACAGGTACGCCGCCACGTTTCCGCCGAGGCCGGCCAGCAGGTAGAGGCCGACGAAGCGGGCTGTGCCGAGCACCCGCTCGACGTCGCGCCCGAGGAACCAGAGCGCGTACATGTTCATCAGCAGGTGCAGGACGCCGTAGTGCAGGAACATCGCGGTGAACAGGCGATACCACTCGCCGTGGGCGATGCCGTGCAGGGCCACGTCGCCGGCCGGGCCGTACGCGGCTGAGCCGAGCACCGCGCCCCACTCGGTGAGCGGGGTGCTGCCGCCCAGCAGGCCGCCCCAGCCACCGCCGGCCACCGCGTTCGACCCGCCGCTCATGATCGAGATGAGCATCACGACGACGTTGATGCCGACGAGCGCCTTGGTGGCCGTGCCGGCGCGGCCGGTCACGCTACCGCCGAAGGCGGTACGCGCCGGCCGCTGTGTGCGCCTGCCCTGGGCAACGCACTCCGGGCACTGGTGGCCGACCGAGGCCTCGTTCATGCAGTCCGGGCAGATCGGCCGCTCGCAGCGGGTGCAGCGGACGTAGGTCTCTTTCGACGGATGGCGGTAGCAGACCGGCGCCGTCACCGGAGACTCACTCATACCGCAACGATACCCGGACGGGGTAAACCGACTACGCGCGCTCGATCTCCACGCGTTCCACCACGACGTCCTCGCGGGGACGGTCGCCGGGACCGGTCGGCGTGGTCGCGATCGAGTCGACGACCTTGGCCGACTGCTCGTCGGCGACCTGGCCGAAGATCGTGTGGCGGCGGTTGAGGTGCGGGGTGGGGCTGACCGTGATGAAGAACTGCGAGCCGTTCGTGCCCGGGCCGGCGTTCGCCATGGCGAGCAGGTACGGGCGGTCGAACTGCAGTTCGGGGTGGAACTCGTCGGCGAACTGGAAGCCGGGGCCGCCACGGCCGGTGCCGGTCGGGTCGCCGAGCTGGACCATGAAGCCGGCGATGACGCGGTGCGAGATCGTCCCGTCGTAGTACGGGCCCTCGCCCTTCTGGCCGGTGCGCGGGTCGACGTAGTCCTTGGTGCCTTCCGCGAGTTCCACGAAGTTGCGCACGGTCGCCGGCGCGTGATCCGGGAAGAGCTGCAGCCGGATCGGGCCGTGATTGGTGTGCAGGGTGGCGTAAAGAGTCTCGGCCACGGGTACTCCCATCAGTGTCGCGGTCGCCGGTCCGCTACGTCGGGATCGGCGCAGGACAGTTCTTTGCAGTTCGGATCCTCCCCCATGTGTCTGATCCGGCTACGCGGGGGTACCCAAGAGGGCAACATGACGTGGGAGATCGAGCCACAGGAGGTGGGCACTGGTGTTCGCAACGATGCGACGGAAGAACCGCAGCGCGAAGATGAAGAACGAGCTCGGCCAGAGCGTTGATCACTTCAAGCGTGCGGCATCGATCGCCGCACACGAGACCAGCGCGACCGTGGGCCCCAAGTTCCACGCCGCCCGCGACCGCGTGCAACCGACGGCGGCCAAGGCCAAGGACGCCGCGTCCAACAGCTGGGACAGCGCCCTGGCGACGCTGACTCCGCTGGTCACCGCCGCGACCGAGAAGGCTCAGCACATGGGCAGGGACACGGCCAAGGCCAGCAAGAAGAACGCCAAGGCCAGCAGAAAGATCGCGAGGAAGAACGCGAAACGGCTCGAGAAGCGCGCCAACAAGACGCTGGGCCGCAACCAGAAGAGCCGGTCGGGCGTCAAGCTCGGCGGCTTGCTGCTGGCCGGCGCCGCAGTGGGTGCCGCGGGCGCCTACGTGGTCCGCAAGCGTAGCCAGGCGCAATGGGACGAGTACGACCCGACCCCGGTCACGTCGATGGCGGGGACCACCGGGGCCGACGACGCCGCGTTCGAGCCGGCCGACCTGTCCGGCCCGGCGGGCCTCGTCACGCCGGCGGACAAGACCGAACCGGTCATCGCGGTGAACACCGACACGGCCGATCAGACCTCTTCGGCGCAGCACAGCCCGAAGGTGGCCCGGATGGCCGGCGGCGGACAGAACAAGAGCTGAATCCGGCAACGGATTCGTGCAGGCGGGTGGGCGCTCCATGCGGAGTCGTCCGCCCGCTTCGCCGCGTCTTCAGCCCTCGGCCTAAGCGTGTCCTCAGCCACCGGCCGAAGCCTGTTCTCAGCCCTCGGCCGAAGCCTGTTCTCAGCCCTCGGCCGAGGCACCCTGGCGGGCGCGGACCGGATCCAGCGCCGGCCCCTGGGGCAGCAGTGCGACCAGCTGTCCCGGGATCGGGTCGGGCTCGACGCCGGCATAGCCCAGCCGCGGCAGCACGTCCCTGCTCGCGACCGGGTAGCGCCGCCCGGTGTCCGTCACGATGCTGACCGTGCCGGTGCCCGCGGGAGCCGTGGGGGAGGCGGCCGAGACCACCAGCGCGCCCTTGCCGCGGGGCACGTGCACCAGGTCGGCCTGCACGCCGCCCGGAACGGCCGGCGCGCCGGAGACCGGGCTGCCGCCGGGCGCCGTGGGGCCGATCCGGATGCTGATCGCGCCCTTGCCGTCCTCGCCGTCGTAGGTGAGGCACACCTGCTCCGGGCCGTTGAGCAGGACCGGGACGGCCGGCGGGAAGCCCGCGGCGCCGGCCTCGGCGACAAGCTGGGTCTGGGAGTGCGGCAGGTTGCTGTAGACGTTGAGGTCCATGCCCTGCGGGTCGGACGACTCCGGGTCGGCCCGCAGGAGCCTCGCCTGCACGTCGGTGAGGTCTGCCACACCGTCGCCGAGCACCACGCCCCACTTCTCGCCGCCGGCGGTGCCCGTTCGGATCTGCAGCAGCTGGCCGATGTCGGCGTCCGAGATCGCCGGTGACCGGTCGCCGAGGTCCTCGATCGCCGGCGGCTTCAGATCCGGCCCGATCGGCACGGCGTTGATCCACGCCGCCGCCACCCGCAGGGGCTGCTGGTTCCAGCCGAGGAAGTCCTGCGTCCGCTGCAGCTGGCCGGCCGGGATCAGGAACCGCTTGTTGTTGTAGATCAGATACGTGCGACCGGCCGGATCGGCGACCAGCAAACCGCGCAGGCCGGCGGCGGGGGTGTCGGCCTGCGGCACGGGCAGCACCGTGCCGTCGGTGAGCCGGACGCCGACCGCCAGCAGGCTCTGCGCCGGGGTGCCGGAGCCGGCATCGGTCGGCGTCCGCGAGCAGACCGTCCACAGCCGGTCGACCAGCCCGTCCTTGGCCGCCGGCAGCGAGTCGGGCGCGTCCGGGATGCCGAGCGGGTCACCGAGCGCCACCTTGGCCAGGCTCTGCGACGAGGCCTCGACCATCTCCGGCTCGGAGGCCTTCGCGATCAGCAGCGCCGAGCTGTAGTTGAGCACCGGGTGCATCCGGTCGTCGGACTTGAGGTAGACGAAGCGGGCGCCCGAGCCCTTCTCCAGGAAGACCACGGCCTCGTTGCGGGGCTCCACCGTGCTGCGGCCCTTGAGCAGGCCGTAGACGGCCGCGCCGCCGACCGCGAGGCAGGCGACGACCAGGCTGATCAGCGCGGCGCTGCCGGCCCGGCGCAGCGGGGAACGGTGCGGATCGGGGTCGTGGGTGACCAGCGCGGCCACCACCCGCTGCTGCGAGTACTGGTACGAGTGCAGCTGATCCTGGCGTGACGGCACGCGGCTTCCCTCCCCAGGGCGACCCCGTCACTGTAAAGGTCGGCGGGTGGCAGCGGGGGGCGGGTCAGAGCCAGCCGTTGCGGCGGAACGCGCGGTAGAGCAGCACCGAGACGCCCAGCATCAGCAGGAAGACGACCGGGTAGCCGTACTGCCACTTCTGCTCCGGCATGTGCAGGAAGTTCATGCCCTCGACGCCGGCGACCGCCGTCCAGACCGTCGCGATGCCGGCCCACGCGGCGATCTTGCGCATGTCGTTGTTCTGATCGACCGTGACCTGCGCCAGCCGGGCCTGCAGGATCGAGTTCAGTAGGTCGTCGTACGACGACACCTGCTCCACCGTCCGGGTGAGGTGGTCCTGCACGTCGCGGAAGTAGCGGCGGATCTCCTTGGGCACCAGCCGGTTCTGCGGTGCGGTGATCGTCGCGAGTGGCCGCTGCAACGGCACCACGGCCCGGCGGAACTCCACAATCTCGCGCTTCATCTGGTAGATCTGCTGCACCGGGCTGCCGCTGTCGCGGGAGAAGGCACCCTCCTCGATGATGTCGAGATCGGCCTCCACCTGGTCGGCGACCTCGACGTAGGCGTCCACCACCCGGTCGGTCACCGCGTAGGCGACCGCCCACGGGCCCTGTTCGAGCAGCACGCCCCGCGCCTCCAGGTCGGCACGGACCGGCGCCAGCCGCGACGCGTCGCCGTGCCGGACCGTGATCACGAAGCGCTCGCCGACGAAGATCATCATCTGGCCGGTCTCGACCACCTGGGAGGTCTCGGTCAGCTCGCGGTGCGGCACGTAGCGGGCGGTGCGCAGCACCAGGAAGTGCACCGAGCCGAACTGCTCCAGCTTGGGCCGCTGCTCCGCCTTGACCGCGTCCTCGACCGCGAGCTCGTGCAGGTCGTAGGTGCGCGCGATGGCGGCCATCTCGTCCGCGGTCGGCTCGTGCAGACCCAGCCAGACGAAGGCGTTCTCCCGGCTGCACGCCTCGCGCAGCGCCTCGTCGGGGGTGAACTCGCCGGGCTCGCGCTTGCCGTCGACGTAGACGCCGCAGTCCACCACGGCCGTGCCGTGAAACGGCCGGCCGGGCTCGTCCTGCTGGTCCTCGGCGGTGCCGAGGAACCTGTTCATCGCCCGTACGGGGGCCGTCCAGGCCCTCGACAACGACCGGTTGACGCCGGTGGCCCGGATGCGGGGCACGCTGTTCTCGCCCATGACTGCCTCCCCCAGGGTGATGTGGCCAGGCCTTCGCGGTGCGGCTTGCACGAGGCTACGCCCGCGAGGTTGCCCCGCCGCGCCACGCGGGTGCCGCGGCGGGGGGTGGCGCCGGACGGACCGGCCGCATTTCGGGGGGTGAAGGTGCGATCGGCCCGCCCGGCGCCGGGGGGCGGGGGTGGTTGTCGACGCACCGGACCGCATGGTCATGCAGCCGGGTGCAGCAGCATTGTGAGCCGAACGCCGGTCCCGGGGAAACCCAGGACCGGCGTCAAGAGCACAGTGTCGGAAACCCGACAGTCGGGCAGGTATCACTCAACGAACTCGCACGGGCTTCCGCCGCGGGTGGGCTCAGCCGGAGATCTCGGCGATGGCCGCGGCGATCCGGCGTACGCCCTCGTCGATCTGGTCGACGGTGACCGCGGAGAACGCCAGACGCACCGAGGACTTGCCGCCGTCCAGCAGGAAGTCGCTGCCCTTGACGATGGCGACGCCCTTCTTCATGGCCGCCGGGAAGAGCTTGTCGACGTCCACGGACTCCGGCAGGTCCACCCAGAGGAAGTAGCCGCCGTCGGGCTCGGTGAACGTGGCGCCCGGGATGTGCTCCCGCAGCGAGGCGGCCAGCACCCGGGCGCGCTCGGCGAGGGCCGTGCTGACGGTGCGCACCGACCGGTCGATGTCACCGGAGACGCAGAACTGGTGCACGATCGCCTCGGAGACCATGCCGGGCGAGATGTAGAGGTTGGTGGCCTTCTTCGCGATGGCGTCGATGAGGGCGGCCGGGCCGACCAGGTAACCGACGCGGACACCGGGGCACACCGTCTTGGTGAAGCTGGAGGCGTGCACGACCACGTTCTCCGTGTCCATCGACAGCATCGACGGCAGGGCGTCGCCGCGGAAGCGGATGTCCACGTACGGGTCGTCCTCGAAGATCGTGAAGCCGTACTGGACGGCCAGGCTCAGCAGCTCCTGCCGCTTCGCCAGCGACAGCGTGACACCGGCCGGGTTCTGGTAGTTCGGGATGATGTGCGCGAGCTTCGGACGCAGGCCCGACTCGAGCAGCACCTTCAGCTCGGCGACGTCGATGCCGTCCGGCTCGATCGTCACCTGGTGCACCTTGCCGCCCAGGTTCTGCAGGTTCAGCAGGGTGCGGTCGTAGGTCGGCTTCTCCACGATCACGTCGTCGCCGGCGTTGACCAGGTGGTTGAAGAGGAACGCGTCGGCCTGCAGCGAACCGTTCGTCACGATGACCTGGTCGGGGGAGACCCCGTGCTTGTCGGCGATCCACTTGCGCAGCGGGACGTAACCGACGGATGTGCCGTAGGCGGTCACTCCGGCCGGATCGGCGTCGAAGGCACGCGCCGCGGCGGCCTTGAGGCCCTCGACGTCGACGATGTCCAGGGACGGAGCCCCTCTTGCGAACGAGATCAGCTGCTCAGCGGTCATGCCCCAAGCTTACGAGCAGGCTCTATACAATTTTTCAGGTGTACCCGGCCGCATTTTCTTCCGGCGCCGGTCGCCGGCACGCAAGCTTTTCCCGCTGGTGGGACCTCGCCTCCCGCTGGTGGGACATCGCCGACAGCCACTGCTAACCGCCTGCACAGCCTCGGTATGTGAACCCACGGCTATCCTCGGCTGGCACGCCCCTCATTTCGGAAGGAACCACCTCATGATCGGTCTGGTACTCGCCGCCGGCGCCGGACGCAGGCTGCGTCCGTACACCGACACGCTGCCGAAGGCGCTCGTCCCCGTCGACGGGGAGACCACGATCATGGACATCTCCCTGCGCAACCTCGCGGCCGCCGGACTGACCGACGTGACCATCGTGGTCGGCTACCGCGCCGGCGCGGTCGAGGAGCGCAAGGCCGCGTTCGAGGAGAAGTACGGCGTCAAGATCACGCTGGTGCACAACGACAAGGCCGAGGAGTGGAACAACGCCTACTCCCTCTGGCTGGCCCGTGACCGCTTCGCCGAGGGCGCGCTGCTGGTCAACGGCGACACCGTGCACCCGGTGAGCGTCGAGCACACCCTTCTCAACAGTCGCGGCCCGGGCATTCTGCTCGCTGTTGACAATGTGAAGAAGCTAGCTGACGAGGAGATGAAGACCGTCTTCTCGGCGGATGGCCGGCTGACGAAGATCACGAAGCTGATGGATCCCGCCGAGGCCTTCGGCGAGTACATCGGCGCGACGATCATCGAGGCCACGGCCGCCGCCGACCTCGCCGACGCGCTCAAGACCACCTGGGAACGCGACCCGAACCTCTACTACGAGGACGGCTACCAGGAATACGCGAACCGCGGTGGGGAGATCCGCGCGGCGACCATCGGCGACATCCCGTGGGTCGAGGTGGACAACCACGACGACCTCACCAAGGCCCGGGACATCGCATGCCGTTACTAGCCCGGAGCGTCCAGACCCCGCTGCACATCGACGTCCGGCGCGGCGCGGTCGCTGACCTGGGCCGCATCCTGGCCGACGGCCGGATCTCCGCCGGCGGAGACGTGGCTGTGGTGGTCGGCCCGGGGCAGGGCGAGCGGATCGCCGAGATGATCCGGCCGTCGCTGGGCTCGGCGGACGTCTACACGACCACCGGCGGCACCCTCGACGCGGCGCTCGAGCTGGCGGCGAAGCTCCGCTCCCGCTCCTACGACGCGGTGGTCGGCATCGGCGGCGGCAAGACCGTCGACGCGGCCAAGTATGCGGCCAACCGCTGGGGCATGCCGATGGTGTCGGTGGCGACCAGCCTGGCCAACGACGGCATCGCCTCCCCGGTCGCCAGCCTGATCAACGACGGGGTCAAGGGCTCATACGGCGTGCACATCCCGTACGCCGTGATCGTCGACCTGGACTTCGTGGAGAACGGCCCGGAACGGGTCAACCGGGCCGGGATCGGCGACGTGATCAGCAATATCAGCGCCCTGGCCGACTGGGATCTGGGTCGGGAGATCCGCGGCGAGCCGGTCGACGGCCTCGCCGCGTCGCTGTCCCGGGTCGGCGCCGAGGCGATCCTCAACATGCCCGGCGACATGCAGGACGACGTGTTCGTCACGGTGCTCGCCGAGGCGCTGATCTCCAGCGGCCTGGCCATGGCCGTGTGCGGCAGCAGCCGGCCGTGCAGCGGGGGCTGCCACGAGATCATCCACGCGGCGGACACGCTCTATCCCGGCACCGCCTCGCACGGCGAGCTCGCCGGCCTCGGCGCGCTGTTCTGCACGTTCCTGCGGGGCGACGAACGCCGGTTCGGCCAGCTGTCCGACTGCCTGGTGCGGCACAGCCTGCCCCGGACGGCCGCCGACGTGGGCCTGACCCGGGAGCAACTGGCCGAGGTCGTCGACTTCGCGCCGAAGACCCGGCCGGACCGTTACACGATCCTGGAACACCTCACGTTGTCCCCGGACGAAATCCGCAGGAAGCTGGCCGAATATGACGACGCCGTCGCCAACCGCTAAGACCGCCGTGGAAAATCCACCCACCGCCGACGACTACTACGCCGTCAACCGCGGTGGCGGACTGTTCAGCGAGGCCGTCAGTCAGCGCGCCGGCGCCCGGATCGCCGTCTTCGCCCACAAGCACCGGCTCGCGCCGACCGTGCTCACCGTGGCCAACCTCGGGCTGAGCTGCCTGGTCTCGTTCGTCGTGGTGGCGGCGGCCGGACCGGTCGCCGAGGACCGGGTGTGGGCCTGGCCGGTCGGGCTGCTCGCGCTGGTCGGCTGGCAGTTCGCGTACGCCCTGGACTGCGCGGACGGCCAGCTGGCCCGGGTCACCGGCCAGACCAGCGCCGCGGGCGGGCGGGTCGACGTGCTGTGCGACGTGGCCGGACAGATCGCCCTGGTGGCGGCCCTGTCCGCGGTCGCCGAGGCGCACGTGCCGGAGACCCCGGCCTGGCTGGTGGCCGCCTTCGCGGGCACCTGGATGGTCAACCTGGTCACCTCGGTGATGCAGACCGGCAGCCAGGCCTCCAGCATGGTGACGAGCCGCTCGACCCCGGTCCGCCTGGTCAAGCTGGTCCGCGACTACGGCGCCGTGATCGCCCTGGCCGGCGTCGTGCTGACCGTGGCACCACAGTGGTCGATCTTCATCATCGGCGCCTTCACCCTGGTCAACGGGGCCTTCCTGGCGGCCAGCATCGCCTTCTCCGGCCGAGCCGCCCTCAAGGACTGAGCCCTACACGCGGACGGGAATCGCCGACGAGGTCCCCAGCACCTTCCCGCTGCTGTCCAGCGCCTCGGCCACCACGTACTCCGGTGTGCCGGGCAGCGTCAGGGTCGTCTCGAAGCCGGTGCGGTCGGCCTCGGCGGTCTGCGTCAGCGCGCGCGGCTGGCCGCCGGCCCGGGCCCGCCACCGCGCCACCTTCGTGCTGCCGTTCCAGCTCGCGCTGACGACCACGTTGCCGCCGTCGACGTGCAGCCCCAGCGCGGGCTGATCCAGCGGCGCACCGGCCCACTCGGCCTTGTAGGCCCGGTACGACTGGTTGTCGAGCGGCAGGTGCCCGTCCAGCCGCACGGTCCCGTCCGGGGCGTACTCGGTGAAGTAGGGCCGCTGCCCCCAGCCGATGAACGAGCCGCCGTCGGCCAGCTCCCGGAAGTTGCCCTGGGTCGGCGCGGAGAGCTTGGCCGGATGCAGGAACTCACGGACGAACGAGACCTTCCGGGCGGCCTCGTCGACCTTGAAGATCAGGCCGCGCGACTGCTCGTGCTGCTTGGTGATGCCGGCGCCGTTGTCGAAGACGCTGTAGGAGCCGTCCCGCCGCCGCCGGAAGTCGTGCTGCCAGCTGAAGGCGGACTTCTCGTCGACGACGAGGTCCGACTTCTTGCCGCCGATGCGCCAGATCACCGCGCCGGTCTTGCGATTGATCTTGTACGTCGCCCAGGTGTGTCGCGCCGAGACGAGCAGGTGACCGTCCGCATCCAGCCCGACCGAGTTGGCGTGGAAGTAGTCGTAGGGCAGATGCGCGGAGTCACCCTCCGGCAGCGGGGCATACGACTCGTCGAGGCCGACGTGGTCGCGGGCCCGCCACTCGAAGACCCGCTGCCCGGTCCTGATGTTGATCTCCTGGATGACCCCGTCGTGCAGCACGCCGTCGGCCGGCCCGCCGACGGCGCTCAGGTCGTACGGGATCGGGTCGTAGACCCAGAAGAGCGCGGTGCCGTTCGGTGTGATCACGAAGTCGTGCTGGTCGGCCTGTTCCGAGCCGGCCGCCCGCACCCGGGTGATCTCCCGGTACGACGTGTCCGCGATGACGAACTCACCCTGGCCGACGCCCTGCCCGCCGGTGCCGCCGATCGTGCCTTCCCACCAGGTCAGCACCGGTTTGTTCTGGTAGTGCTGGGCCTTGAAGTCGATCGCCACCGTGGCCGGGTCGGGCACCTTGCGGAACCAGACCGGCGAGCCCTTGTCGTCGATCATCAGCGGGCCCCAGAGGCCGGCGCCGGAGGCCGGGGTCAGGAAGATGAGACCCGGTGCGGTCGCGTTCGCCGGCGTCGTGATGGTGACGTCGGGCAACGCCCGCAGGTCGGGGCGGGAGCGGAATTTCGCCGGACCGGCCTGAGCGGTGGCCGCCGGCGCACCGGCATCGTTGTCGGTGTCGGCGATCGCATAGCCGGCCCCGGCCCCGGCCGCCGTGCAGATCGCGGCGCCGCCGACGCCCAGCAGGACATTGCGGCGGGAGATTCTGGCATCCGTCACGAGGATCAGCCTTCCCCGATTCGCAGCCGAACTACCTAGGTGCGGGGTGTGAATTCGCTGTGAGACCGGTATAGATGCCGATGAGCCGCCGGGTCACCACGTCCGGATGGAACGCGCGCAGATAGCGATCGCGGGCGGCCGGCGCGACGGCCGCGGCGTCCACGCGAGCGATCGGCAGGGCGGCGGCCAGCGCCTCCGGGTCGGGCCGGACCGCCCAGCCCGCCGGCGTCCCGGATTCCCCGATCCCGAGCAGGTACGGGATGCCGCCGACGTCGGTGCCGAGCACCGGCCGGCCCGTCGCCATGGCCTCCAGGATCACCGTCGGCAACACGTCGTCCCAGGTCGGCACGGCCACGATCACCGAGGCTGCCCGGCGGGCGGATGCCATGCCGGCCTGGTCCAGCGGGCCGAGGTAGGTGACGTCGGCCCGTTCGGCCGCGGCCCGCTCGGCGAGCGGGCGCAGCTCCCCGTCACCGGCGATGCGCAGGTCGCCCAGCTCGCCGTCCGGGTGCCGGCGCCAGGCGTCGAGCAGCAGCGCGAGGCCCTTCTCCGGGGAGAGCCGGGCGGCGTAGAGGAAGCCGTCGCCGAGCGGTGCCGGGTCGCCGGGATCGGGCAGGCCGTTCGGCTTGACCACGATGCGCTCGTCCGGAATGCCGTAGTTTCGGAGATGATCGGCGATCCGCCCGGTCAGCGCGATGTAGCGATCCACCGACTTCCAGGTCGGCCGGTGCACGGCCAGCGTGGTCGCCATCAGCGCGCTCTGGGCCGCCGAGCCCCGGTAGCACTTGTGCACGACGGCCGGCCAGCCCAGCGCCTTACCCCGGCAGTCGTGGCAGTTGTGCCCGTCGCGGAAGTAGAGACCGGAGGAGCACACCTGCCGGTAGTTGTGCACGGTCTGCACGACCGGCACCCCGTGCGCGTGCGCGGTCCGCACGACCGAGGGCGAGAGCAACGGGTACGGATTGTGCAGGTGCAGCAGGTCGGGGCGCTCGCGGCGGAGCAGCTCGGCGAGGTCCCGCTGGGCCGCCCGGCCGAAGATCGGCGAGAGCGGCAGCAGGGCCTTCTGCGCGAGCGGCAGCTCCCCGATCGAGTCGGAGGAGCGCTGGAACGGCAGCACCTCGATCCCGGCCGCCGTGAGCTGCGCGATCTCCGTGTCGACGATGACGTTCTCGCCGGACGGGATCGCCTCGCGATATCTGTTGTGCGCTACGACGACCTTCACGCTCCGAAACGCTACCGTTGAGGGCGTGCCGGAGCTTCCCGAGGTCGAGGCGCTCGCCGCGTATCTGCGGGAGCGTGCGGTCGGCCGCACAGTCCAGCGTCTTGAGGTGTCGTCCTTCAGCGCCCTGAAGACCTACGATCCGCCCGCCTCCGCCGTCGCGGGCCTGGCGGTCACCGCCGCCGGCCGGCACGGAAAGTTCCTGGATCTCACCCTCGACTCGGAGCTGCACCTGGTCGTGCACCTGGCCCGCGCGGGTTGGCTGCACTACCGGGAATCGTTCAAGTCGCCCGCGCCGCTCAAGCCGGGCAGCGGTCCGATCGCGATCCGGGTCCGCCTCGACGACGAGTCGGGGTTCGACCTGACCGAGGCGGGCACGCAGAAGTCGCTGGCGGCCTACCTGGTGCGCGACCCCGTCGAGGTGCCCGGCGTCGCGCGGCTCGGTCCGGACGCGCTGGCCGTGGACCGCGACCAGTTCGCCGAGCGGCTGCGCAGCCGCTCGGGCCAGGTCAAGGGCGTGCTCACCGACCAGGAGGTGCTGGCCGGCATCGGCAACGCCTACTCCGACGAGATCCTGCATGTGGCGAGGATGTCGCCCTTCGCGCTGACCAGCAAGCTCACCGACGAGCAGCTCACGACGCTGTTCGAGGCCATGCGGCTGGTCGAGACCGACGCCGTCGCGCGGTCGGTGGGACAAAAGGCCGCCGAGCTCAAGGGCGAGAAGCGCGCCGGGATGCGGGTGCATGCCCGCACCGGACTGCCCTGCCCGGTCTGCGGCGACACGGTCCGCGAGGTCTCCTTCGCCGACAAGAGCCTGCAATACTGCCCGACCTGCCAGACGGGCGGAAAGCCGCTCGCCGACCGGCGGCTGTCCAAGTTGATCCGATAGTCACAGAGTGTGCACAAGCGGCTCCGCGGGGGAAAGCAGGCACAACGTCCGCTTCTTCTGGGCCGTTCCATCGGTATAGTGGCCCGGTCCCACGCTTCGTGCACAGCGGGCGAGGGATCGGCGGCCCCGCCGGAGCCCCCAGGGCCGTGGCGGTGCGTAATGTTCTCGGTGTGGGCGGAACGTGATGCGGGAGGACGTAGGCGAGGTGACCACGAGCCTCCAACGCCCGGAAACCAGCAAGAGCCGGAGCGGCATGCCGTACGACAGTTTCGAGTGGCAGCAAGAGCCGCCGCCGAGTAACGGCGTTGCCAGATCCGCGTGGACCCGTTCGCACCGGCGCCTCTCGCGCTGGCACCGGCCGTACACGTTGATCTTGATCATCCTGGATCTCGTCTCCGCGATCCTGGCCAGCGGCCTGGCCGTCACCTTCATCCAGAAGTCGAGCTCCGGCTTCCAGGGCCGGGAGGACGCGTTCTACTTCGTCGCCTTCGTCGCCCTGCCGCTGGGCTGGATCTTCACCCTCTGGGGCAACGGCAGCTACGACCGCCGCTACCTCGGGCTGGGCAGCGAGGAGTTCAAGCGGGTCGTCCGCTCCTCCATCACGGTCGTGGCCGGAGTCTCGCTGCTGGCCTTCGCCACCAACACCTCGCTCTCGCGCGTGACGGTCGCCTACGTCTGCGTGTCCGCGATGATCTTCATCCTGTTCTGCCGCTACTCGGCCCGGCAGGTGCTGCACGTGGCCCGCAAGCGCACCGGGCACGGCGCGCACCGGATGATCCTGATGGGCACCCTGCCCGAGGCGCTCGAGGTCTACAAGGCGGTCACCCGCAGCCCCGCGGCCGGCCTGATCCCGGTCGCGATCCACCTCACCGACGGTTACTCGGCGGCCAGGGGCATCGAGACCCCCGTGCCCGTCTACGCGGGCCGGGACGTGCTCGCGCTGGTCCGCGAGGTCGGCGGCGACACGATCGCGGTCTGCGGCTCGGCCAGCGCCGAGCCCGGCGAGCTGCGCCGGCTGGCCTGGGCCCTCGAAGGCACCGGCGTGGACCTGGTGGTGGCCCCGCAGCTCACCGACATCGCCGGCCCCCGCGTGCACATCCGCCCGATCGAGGGCCTGCCGCTGCTGCACGTCGAGGAACCGACCCTGTCCGGCCCCGGCTGGCTGACGAAAAACCTGCTCGACCGGGTAGCGGCCTTCCTCGGCCTGCTGTTCCTCACCCCCGTCCTGGCCGTGATCGCCATCGGCATCAAGATGGCCAGCCCCGGCCCGGTCTTCTTCCGCCAGCCCCGGGTCGGCCACGAGGGCGAAACCTTCCGGGTGTGGAAGTTCCGGACCATGGACGTGGACGCCGAGGAGCGCAAGGCCACGCTGGAGGAGCTCAACGAGGCCGACGGCATGCTCTTCAAGCTGAAGGAGGATCCCCGGATCTTCCGCTTCGGCAGCAAGCTGCGCGCCACCTCGCTGGACGAGCTGCCACAGCTCATCAACGTGCTGAAGGGCGAGATGTCGCTGGTCGGCCCCCGCCCGCTGCCCGCGGACGACGGCGACTACCTGGGCGACGTCCGCCGACGGCTGCTGGTGCGGCCGGGAATAACCGGTCTGTGGCAGGTCTCGGGGCGGTCGGATCTGTCCTGGGACGAGGCGGTCCGGCTGGACCTCTACTACGTGGACAACTGGTCGCTGACCTACGACCTGAGCATCCTGTGGCGCACGATCTGGGTCGTCCTCAAGCGAAAAGGCGCCTACTGACCCTCCGGGGCCGGGCAGATGAGAATCGGTAGCGCATCCACACCCTGCCGTACCTCGAATCGGGCAAGGGTGACCGATCGCCCAGCCGCTCGTGAACGACCACCCTCCACACTCGGTGGAAAAGCTGGTGTTTCCTCCCGCTTGCGGTCAGGATGCGTGCGTGGCTGGTCAGGTCGGGAGCGTGCTCGCGGTCCTTGCCGTGCTCGCCGCACTTTTCGGCGCCGTCGTCGCGGTGTTGCGGCTGCGCGCGCGGCGTGGCATAGCCACGGCCGGGCAGCGTGCCACCTACGACGTGCTGCACACCGCTTCACTGGCTGCCGAGCCGCTGCGTACCGGGCTCACCCCCGCGTCGGCCGCCAAGGCCGCCCGGCATCTGCGCCGGCTCGTCGGCGCGCCTGGTCTCACGGTGGCCGACAGTGAGCATTGCCTGGCCTTCGACGGGCGCGGCGAGCACCATTCCGCCCAGTTCATCGCCGCGGCCGCCCGGGCCGTGCGGGCCAACCGGTCGATCGTGCTGGGCGGCACCGACCTGCCCTGCGACCGGATGGACTGCGTGGTCCGCGGCGCGGTCGTCGCCCCGTTGACCGGCGCCGACGGGCAGGCCGTGGCCGCGCTCGTGGCGGTCGCGGACGACCAGCCCGCGCCCGGCCTGGTCCAGGCCACCATGGAGACCGCCCGCTGGGCGGGCTCCCAGCTGGCCCTGGCCGAGCTGGACTCCTCCCGCGAGCGGCTCGCCCGGGCCGAGGTGCGCGCCCTGCGCGCCCAGATCAGCCCGCACTTCATCTATAACGCGCTGACCGCGATCGCTTCGTTCGTGCGCACCGACCCGGAGCGCGCCCGGGAGCTGATTCTGGAGTTCGCCGAGTTCACCCGCTACTCGTTCCGGGCGCACGGCGACTTCACCACGCTGGCCGAGGAACTGCGCTCGATCGACCGGTACCTGACCATCGAACGGGCCCGTTTCGGCGACCGCCTGCAGGTCCGCCTGCAGATCGCGCCCGAGGTGCTGCCGGTGGGCCTGCCGTTCCTGTGCCTGCAGCCGCTGGTGGAGAACGCGGTGCGGCACGGCCTGTCCCGCAAGCCGGGCGTCGGTATGGTGAGCATCGAGGCCCGGGACGCGGGTGCCGAATGCCACATCACGGTCGAAGACGACGGTGTCGGCATGGATCCGGCGGTGCTGGCGGCGGGCATCGCCGAGGCGGCCAACGGCCGCGACGACGACGCGGGCCAGCACGTCGGCCTCTCGAATGTGGACGAGCGGCTGCGCTCGGTGTTCGGCGACCACTTCGGGCTGGTGGTGGAGACGGCGCCGGGCGCGGGAATGAAAGTGAGCATGCGGGTGCCGAAATTCCATCCAAGGGTACGGGCATGAGCCTTGTGGTGCTGGCTGTGGATGACGAGCCGCCGGCGCTGGACGAGCTCGCATACCTGCTCAATGCCGACAGCCGGGTCGCATACGTGCACCGGGCCGGCGACGCGACCGAGGCGTTGCGGGTGCTGCGGGACACCGAGGTCGACGCGGTCTTCCTGGACATCCGGATGCCCGGGCTGGACGGCATGGAGCTGGCCCGGATCCTGCACAGGTTCGCCCGGCCGCCGGCGATCGTCTTCGTGACCGCGTACGACGACGGGGCGGTGGACGCGTTCGACCTGGGTGTGACCGACTATGTGCGCAAGCCGGTCCGCTCCGAGCGGCTGGGCGAGTCGCTGCGCCGGGTCGCCGGGCTGCGCGCCGCGCCCCCGCCGGTAGCGGCGAAGCCACCGGACGAGCCGAGCATCCCGGTCGAGCTGGCCGGCACGACCCGGATGCTCCCGCGTTCGTCGGTGCGCTGGGTCGAGGCACAGGGTGACTACGCCCGACTGCACACCGGCGACGCGTCGCACCTGGTCCGGGTGTCGCTCGCGACGCTCGCCGAGCGCTGGGCGGACGCGGGCTTCGTCCGCATCCACCGTTCCTACCTGGTGCAGCTACGCCTGGTCGCGGAGCTGAGGCTGACCCAGTCTGGCTACGTGGTAACCGTCGACGGTGCGGAGCTGCCGGTCAGCCGGCGGCACACCCGGGAGCTGAAAGACAAGCTCATCCGCGCCGCCAAGCACGACTGGACCCGCTGAATCCACCGTTTCGGCCACCAGATCCACAGGGTTATCCACAACCAAGAGCGTTATCCACAGAGTTATCCACAGGCCGATCATCTTCACAAGTTGTCCACAACGTCGCCCCCGCCCCTGCACGACTGATCAATAGGCTGCTCGGCGCGGGGCAGATCGGCACGCCACGGGGGTGGGCCGGTCTTGCACCCGCCGCGCATGATGCTGGGCGTAGCTGAGGGGGCGGCGTGACGACAATGAAGGTCCTCGTGGTCGAGGACGAGCGCACCATCGCCGAGGCGGTGGCCGCCCGGCTGCGGGCTGAGGGCTTCGAGGTCGAGGTCGCCGGGGACGGCCCGAGCGCGGTCGACGCGGCCCGGCGCATCCAGCCGGACGTGATCGTCCTCGACGTGATGCTGCCGGGCTTCGACGGTCTCGAGGTGTGCCGGCGCATCCACGCCGAGCGCGGCGTCCCGGTCCTGATGCTCACCGCCCGCGACGACGAGACCGACCTGCTCGTCGGCCTGGCGGTCGGCGCGGACGACTACCTCACCAAGCCCTTCTCGATGCGCGAGCTCACCGCTCGGGTGCACGCCCTGCTCCGGCGGGCCAACCGAAACTCCGCCCCGGCCGATCCCGCCCCGGCGGAGGCCGCGATGCTGCGCTTCGGCGACCTGGAGATCAACCTGGCCGAGCGCCGGGTGCAGCGGGCCGGAGTCGAAGCCAAGCTGACCCCGACCGAGTTCGACCTGCTCGTGCACCTCGCCGGCCGGCCGCGCACGGTGCTGCCTCGGGAGCGGCTGCTCGCGGATGTGTGGGGCTGGGCGGACGCCTCCGGCACCCGCACGGTCGACAGCCACATCAAGGGCCTGCGTCGCAAGCTCGGCGCCGACCTGATCCGCACGGTCCACGGCGTCG
Organism: Actinoplanes sp. ATCC 53533; assembly: GCF_003947245.1. Classification (NCBI taxonomy): domain Bacteria; kingdom Bacillati; phylum Actinomycetota; class Actinomycetes; order Micromonosporales; family Micromonosporaceae; genus Actinoplanes; species Actinoplanes sp. ATCC 53533. The sequence goes on from NZ_QHHV01000327.1 coordinate 28,061, forward strand.
GATACGCCCTGGAGGTGCAGCGATGAGTTCGCCCCCGGTCGAGCGGCTGCTGCGGTGGGTGTCGCTGCCGCTGGGCGTGGCGTTCGGCTGGGTGGCGCCCGCGCTCGGCTGGCTGCCGCGTCCGCTCGACCCCGTTCGCTCGATCAAGGCGAAGCTCTCGGTGGCGCTCGGCCTGTCCGGCGGCGTCGGCTTGCTGATCTTCTGGTGGAGCCTCGATTTCATGCGGGTGGAGCTGTCCTGGTTCGCGATCGCCGTCGCGCTCGGCCTGGTCACGCTGCAAGTGGCGGCGCACGGCACCACGGTCCCGCTGCGGGAGATGACGGATGCCGCCCGGGCGATGGCCCGCGGCGACTACACCCGCCGGGTCCGGGCCACGTCCCGCGACGAGGTCGGCGAGTTGGCCACGGCGTTCAATCAGATGGCCGCGGACCTGGCGGCGGCCGACAGGCAGCGCCGCGAGCTGATCGCCAACGTCTCGCACGAACTGCGGACGCCGATCACCGCCCTGCGCGGCCTGCTGGAAAACATCGTCGACGGCGTGTCCGAGGCGGAGCCGGAAACGATGCGCACCGCCCTGACCCAGACGGAGCGCCTGGGCCGCCTGGTCACCGAGCTGCTGGACCTGTCCCGCCTGGACGCCGGCGTGATGCCGATGGCCCAGGCCCCGATCGACATCCGGACGTTCCTGGGCGACGTGGTCCGCGAGGCGACGGTGAACGCCGACGGCGCGGGCCACGACGTCCGGTTCGTGGTGGCGGCGCCGGCGATCCGCATCGAGGGCGACCGCGAACGCCTGCACCAGGTCTTCGCAAACCTGCTGGACAACGCGGCCCGGCACAGCCCACCGGGCGGCACGGTCACCGTCCGGGCGGAGCGCCACGACGCCGCCGTGGTCGTGGCGGTCGCGGACGAGGGCGACGGCATCCCCCCGGCCGACCGGGACAGGGTCTTCGAACGCTTCACCCGGGGCGAACGCGCCACCGACGGCGGCACCGGCCTGGGCCTGGCGATCGCCCGCTGGGTGGTCCAGCTCCACCAGGGCACGATCGCCGTCGTCGACCCGGCCAGGCCCTCGGCCGGCACCACGGCCAGCACCCCGGCGCGGACAACGAACCGTCCTGGCTGCCTGATCCACGTGACGCTGCCGCTGCAGCCGACCCGATTCTTGTCCTCGTCAACTACCCGCTCATGAATGGCGGGTCTGCAGGTCTCTGCTCTGGCTGGCTGCGAGGTCAGGCCGCGTGCGGACGGTTGACTGCGCCCCAGCCCTCGACACCACGCTGGGCGATGTTGAGGGCCGCATTGTGATCGGCGTGGGCAACGACCCCGCACGACCGACAGGCGAAGGTTTCCTGGTCCGGGCGGTTCCGCTTGTCGCGGTGACCGCATCGGTGGCAGGTCTGGGAGGTGTACCGGGGGTCGACTTCGACCAGCGGTATTCCCGCTCGGCGGGCCTTGTAGGCCAGAAAGCTGCCGAGTTGGTGGAACGACCACGAGGACAGGGTGACCCGTTCGGGCTTGCGGAGCCGGACCCGGTCGCGGATCCCCGTCAGGTCTTCGACGGCGATACCGCGACCGGTGCGTACAGCCTCGGTCACGATGGTCTTGGCAATGGTGTGGTTGACGTTCGCGGCGTGCCGCGCCTCTTTCTTGCGGCGCCGCACCAGCAGCCGGCGAGCGGACTTGGTGTCCGTGGCCTGCAAGCGTCGCCGCAGCCGGGCCTGGCGGCGGCGGTAGCCGTTGAGCCGGGTGCCGGCGTGACGGGTGCCGTCGGAGTCGTAGGCGATGTTCGCGATGCCCAGGTCGACGCCGAGGAAACCGTCCGGGTCGATCAGCTCCGGCTCTCGCACCTCGACGGTGGCGTACAGGAACCACCTGCCGTCCCGCCGGACCAGGTCAGACTCACCGACCGGCAGGGTGGCGACGGCTTTGACCTGGTCCGGGGAGCCGGTGAACGCGACGCCCTTGAAGCGCCCGTGGACCGTCCAGATCGACACGGTCCGGGCGTCGTGCTGCCAGGACAACATCCGCGCGTCGTACGGCTGGGCAGCATTCCAGCGGAAGCTGATCGGGTTGCTCTCGGCGTTTCGCCGGCGTTTCGAGCCGGGCTTGCCGAGATTCCCGGCGCGGATGTTCGCCTTCAGAGACTTGTAGGCGTCGCAGACCTTCTTGATCACGTGCTGGGCGGCTTGGGCGCCCAGGCCGTGGTCGGTCTTGATGGCCTGGTAGACGTGTTTGCGAAGGTGGTAGTTGCGGTAGACGCCCGTGTTGCGGGCCACCACGGCGACCTCGGAGGCGGCGGCGTTGCAGGCACGCAGGGTTGCTTCCAGCGACGACCCCTGGTCAGGTGTCGGCAGGAGCTTGACCTGCACGACCAACTGCACCCAACCATCATATCATTGTTCCTACGTCGCCACGATGGGCACCGCACCTGGACGTGCGCAGGGACCGCAGCGTCGTCTACCACCT
>NZ_QHHV01000328.1:0-13668 GCF_003947245.1 Actinoplanes sp. ATCC 53533
CCTTCGTGATCGTGCCACCGGTGTCGATCATGTCGTCGACGATCAGACAGACCCGGCCCTCGACCTCACCGACCACCCGGTTGGCCACCACCTGGTTCGGCTTCATCGGATCCCGCGTCTTGTGGATGAACGCCAGCGGACACCCACCGAGACGGTCGGTCCACCGCTCCGCCACCCGCACCCGGCCCGAGTCCGGCGCCACGACCGTCATCGGCCGGCCCTCGAACTTCTTGATGATGTGCTCGGCGAGGATGTCCATCGCGAACAGGTGATCCACCGGGCCGTCGAAGAAACCCTGGATCTGCGCGGTGTGCAGATCCACCGTCAGGATGCGGTTCGCCCCCGCGGTCTTCAGCAGATCGGCCACCAACCGCGCGGAGATCGGCTCCCGGCCACGGTGCTTCTTGTCCTGCCGCGAATACGGGTAGAACGGCAGCACCACAGTGATGCGCTTCGCCGACCCGCGCTTCAGCGCGTCCACCATGATCAGGGTCTCCATGACCCAGCGGTTCACACCCTCGGTCACCGACTGGACGACGAACGCGTCCGAGCCCCGCACCGAATCCTTGAACCGGACGAAGATCTCGCCGTTGGCGAACTCATACGAATCAGACGGGGTCGGCGCGACGCCGAGCACCTGTCCGATCTCCTCCGCCAGCTCCGGGAAGCCCTGGCCGGAGAAAAGCATCAAACTCTTACGGTTCTCCGCGACGATGCTGCCCATCGGCTCGTCCGCTCCCGTGCAATCTAGGGGGTTGTCACCAGAAGTATTACCCGCGGCCATGCCGGCGCCGCCAACCGCGGCCAGGTCGTGGGATGCCTCACCCCAGCTTGCGCCGACTACGCCCCGGTGTCCTCAGTCTCGACCTTCCCGGCCCGATCCGCAGCCTCGGCCGACACGGTGCCCGGACGCTTGCGCGCCACCCAGCCCTCGATGTTGCGCTGCTGCGCCCGGGTGACCCCGAGATTGCCCGCCGGCACGTCCTTGGCCACGGCACTGCCGGCAGCCACATACGCGCCCGGACCGACCTCCACCGGCGCGATCAACACAGTGTCACTACCGACAAAAGCGGCCTCACCGACGGTGGTGTGATGCTTGTTCACCCCGTCGTAGTTGGCGAAGATCGTGCCCGCCCCGATGTTCGCCTTCGGGCCGATCGTCGCATCACCCACATACGTCAGATGCGGCACCTTCGCACCCGCGCCCAACTCGGCGTTCTTGGTCTCGACGAAACCGCCGACCTTCGACTTGCGGCCCAGCCGCGTCCCCGGCCGCAGATAGGAGAACGGGCCCACCGTGGCATCCGGGCCGACCTGCGCGCCCAAGGCGTGCGTGCGCAACACCACCGCGCCGGCCGCGACCACCGTGTCGACCAGCGTCGTATCCGGGCCGATCACCGCGCCGGTCGCCACCGTCGTCGAACCCTGCAGCTGCGAATTCTGATCCACCACGGCATCCGGCTCCAGGGACACCGTCACATCGATCCAGGTGGTCGCCGGGTCCAGGATCGAAACCCCGGCCTTCATCCACCCGAGGTTGACCCTGTCCCGCAGCAGGGCCCGCAACCGCGCCAGCTCGGCCCGGTCGTTGCACCCCAGGGTCTCCAGCGCGTCGGCGGCCACATGCACACCGACCGCGTGACCGACGGCGGCGAGCAGCCCGAACACGTCGGTCAGATACTCCTCGCCCTGGTCGTTGTCGGAGGAGATCTTGCTCAGCGCCTCACGCAGCAGCGCGGCGTCGAACGCGTAGATGCCCGCGTTCACCTCGCGAACGGCCCGCACCTCCGCGGAGGCGTCACGCTCCTCCACGATGCGCTCCAGGTTGCCGTCGCTGTCGCGCACGATCCGGCCGAGCCCGGCCGGATCGGGAACCTCGGCGGCGAGCACGGTCGCGCCCCTGCTGGTCGACTCGTGCGCCGAGACCAGCGCCTCGACCGTCTCGGGCCGCAGCAGCGGCACATCGGCGTTGAGCACGACGACCGTGCCGGAAGCCTCGGGGATGGCGTCGAGGGCGATCCGGACGGCGTGCCCGGTGCCGTTCTGCTCGGCCTGCAGCACCGGGGTGGCGCCCGGGGCGATCTCGGCGAGGTGCGCGCGGACCTGGTCAGCCTTGTGACCGACGACCACCACGGTGCGGGAGGCCTGCGCCGCCTCGGCGGCGTGCAGGACGTGGCCGAGCAGCGTGCGACCGAGCAGCGGGTGCAACATCTTGGGCGTCGCGGACTTCATCCGCTTGCCCTCACCGGCGGCGAGAACGACAACGGTACGGCTCCGGGCCTGGCTCACGCGGGACTCCATTGATCGCAGTGGCTATGCAGAACGCGGCGCCGACTCAACCGCACGGACTCAGTTTCGAGTCCCCTACCATAGACAAGCTCGGCCGCCAGGGTTCGAACCCGGAACTTTCGGACCAAAACCGAAGGTGATGCCTATTTCACCACGGCCGACTGGTTCGGTCGCCACACTAGCGCCTGCGACCATTTGCCGAAATCTACTATGCCAGCCGCGTCAAAGCGGCCATCACTCCCTCCACCCTCCAGTAGAGCTCACGCGACCGGGGCACTGACACCGCAAGGCAACCGTGATAGTCACTGCCCGTGTTGGCACGCCTGGTGGCCGGCGCGTGCCGCTTGATCGTCGGACGCTGGAACAACTCCCTCGGCACGCCCAGCTCCGCCGCCCACCACTCGACGGCTGCCTGCGCGTCGGCCGTCTCGTGTATGTGCACCCGGTAGTCCACGGATTCAGCACTCCTGCCGCACACGGCAAGGAATCGCAGGAACAGTGAAACCAAGCCAGGATCGCTGTTGATGAAGGTCAGCCGGTCGAGACGGCGCCACGGCTTGGACTTGGCGCCCTCGCACCAGTACACAGCGGCTCCGACAAGCAACAGATCTCTGTCCGACAGCTTACCGACGGCTTCACCCGCCTCGGCGTGCACCTCGCCCTGACGTCGATCCCGCTCCTCCCGCTTGGCATCCCAGCGCCCTGCGGCCATGACCGCGGCATGCTCCTGCTTACGTCGCGCACGTTCGGTGTCGCGATCCAACGGTATGTGTTTCACCCAGGCGTGCGCTGTCGACTTCGCGACCCCGATTTCGATCGCAAGATCGTTAACGGACCAGCCCTGCGCGCGCAGCGCGAGGGCTTGCATCCGCAGGTCGTCTTTGGCGTTGGGACGCCGGGTCCAGGCTGGCGGCTCGACGCCCCGTAACCAGTCGGTCAGAGTGGCGCTCCCGACGCCAAAATGCTTCATCAGCTGAGACAAGGACAGACCAGGATCGACGCGGAGGCGTCGCGCTTCGGCGCGAGAATCTTCCTCGAAAATGGAAGGCATGTAGATACATTACTGCGCCAGTACAGTCTTATGTCAATGCATCAGCCGTGCCAACGATGCCCGGACTTCCGGGTCGCTCGCACAGCCCCGCAGGGAGCCAGCCCGACCTATGGCGCGCCGACACCACTCGCGCTGAGCCGCCAACTGCTGGCCGTCGCAGCACGGGGCGTTGGGACCGGACATCGGCTGGCAGGATGGCTGGGTGACAGACCAGAGCGAGCCAGGCAACGAGTCCCCCGCCCGCCGGGCGCACGCGCGCGCTGTGGCGGCGTCCAGCAAGGGCGCCCGGGTTCGCATGCCGGCGGCGCAGCGGCGTGAGCAGCTCATCGCGATCGGCCGGCAGCTTTTCGCCGAGCGCGGCTTCGACGCCACCTCGGTCGAGGAGGTGGCGTCGCGGGCGAAGGTCTCCAAGCCGGTGGTGTATGAGCACTTCGGCGGCAAGGAGGGCCTGTACGCGGTGGTGGTGGACCGGGAGGTGCGGTCGTTGCTGGACCGCATCGCGGCGGCATTGACCGCCGGGCATCCGCGGGAGCTGTTGGAGCAGGCGGCGCTGGCCCTGCTGGACTACATCGACGAGGAGCCGCACGGCTTCCAGGTGCTGGTCCGCGAGTCGCCGGCGTTGTCGCCGGGCGGCAACTTCTCCAGCGTGATGAATGACGTGGCGCATCAGGTCGAGCACATCCTGGGCGCCGAGTTCCGGTCCCGCGATCTCGATCCGAAGCTCGCGGAGCTCTATTCGCAGGCGCTGGTGGGCATGGTGGCGCTGGTGGGCCAGTGGTGGCGGGAGGCGCGTAAGCCGAAGAAGGAGATGGTGGCCGCCCACCTGGTCAATCTGGCCTGGAACGGGCTGTCCCACCTGGAGGCGAAGCCGAAGTTGCTGACCCGCCCGCGCTGATTCAGGCGGATTGCGACTGGCGCTCGCGGGCCTGGCGCGGCGGGCCGGCCTGCTCCTTCGGGCCGATCAGGCTGTAGTACGCGGCCATGATGAGCACCAGGCCGAGCAGATAGGTGACGACCACCGTGGAGACGCTGAAGTTGAGGAAGTTGGCGTCGGTGCGGATGGCCGCCAGCTCGTAGCTGCCGACGACCAGCAGGCCCCAGCCGAAGTATTTGTCGACCACGACGTCGGAGTTGCGGCCGATGACCGTGCCGATCAGCACGAGCGCCCCGATGAGCGCCGCCGCGAGCGACCAGAAGAGGTTGGTGTGCTGGCCGAGCACCCGGTCGTCGCCGTCACCGAACAGGCCGCCGTCGGCGGTCATGATCGCGCCGATGATCCCGAACAGCACGAGGTAGGCCCCGGTCAGCGCGCCCAGGGCGCGGTAGAGCGGCCGCAGCGGGTGGTTGACCGGGTTGTGCGCCATGGTGTCCGTCTCCAACGTCGGGTGATGTCGTAGAGATTCTCGCGCATCGTCGGAGGCCGTGCGGGGGCACCCCCGGATCGGGGGCACCCGCGGTGGTGGCTCAGCTCTCGGGGACGCGCTCGGCCAACTCGAGCCAGGCTTCCTCGACCTGGCCCCGTTCCTCCTGGACGGCTTTGAGCTGGGCGTCCAGCTCCATGATCTTGTCGTAGTCGCTGCCGTTCGAGGCCAGGCTCTCGTTGATCTTGAGGATTCGTTCGTCCAGCTTGGCGACCTGCCGTTCCAGCCGGGACAGGTCCTTGCGAGCGATGCGCAGCTCGGCCGCGGACATGCCGTCGGCGACCGACGGGGCCTTGCCCGAGGTCAGCAGCTCGCCGGGGGGCGCCGCCGGGTTACCGGCCCGGGCCAGGTATTCGTCGATGCCGCCGGGCAGGTGCACGAGCCGGCCGTCGCCGAACATCCCGTACGCCGTGTCGGTCACGCGTTCGACCAGGTAGCGGTCGTGGCTGGCGACGATCATGGTGCCCGGCCACGAGTCGAGCAGGTCCTCCAGCGAGGCCAGCGTGTCGGTGTCGAGGTCGTTGGTGGGCTCGTCGAGCAGCAGCACGTTGGGCTCGGTGGCCAGCAACCGCAGCAGCTGCAGCCGCCGCCGCTCGCCGCCGGACAGGTCGCTGACCGGGGTCCAGATGCGCTTGTCGGTGAAGCCGAAGACCTCGGCGAGCTGGCCCGCGGAGAGCTCCCGGTCGCCGAGCTTGACGCGCCTGGCGACCTCCTCGACCGCCTCGAGCAGCCGGAGGTGCCCGGGCAGCTCCCGGAGCTCCTGGGACAGGAAGGCGGCCTTCACGGTCGAGCCGGTGACCAGGCGCCCGCCGTCGGGCCGGGTGAGCCCGGCGAGCAGGCGCAGCAGGGTGGTCTTGCCGGCGCCGTTCGCGCCGAGGATGGCGATCCGGTCGCCCGGTCCGACCTGCCAGGTCAGGTTCTTGAAGATCGGCTTGGGGCCGGCGTGCAGGGTCACGTCCTCGAGGTCGTAGACCTGCTTGCCGAGCCGGGTGGTGGCCAGCCGCTGCAGGCTCACCTGGTCACGGACCGGCGGCACGTCGGCGATCAGGGCGTTCGCGGCGTCGATCCGGAACTGCGGCTTCGAGGTGCGGGCCGGCGGGCCGCGGCGCAGCCAGGCGATCTCCTTGCGGAGCAGATTCTGCCGGCGGGACTCCACCGCGACGGCGACCCGCAGCCGTTCGGCGCGGGACAGCGTCCAGGCCGCGTAGCCGCCCTCGTACGCGTACACCTGCTCGTAGACGACCTCCCAGGTCGCGGTGCAGACGGCGTCGAGGAACCAGCGGTCGTGGGTGACCACGACGAGCGAGCCGCGGCGGCCCAGCAGGTAGCGGGCCAGCCAGTCGACCCCGGCGACGTCGAGGTGGTTGGTGGGCTCGTCGAGGATGAGCAGGTCGGACTCGCGGACCAGCAGGGCGGCCAGCGCGACCCGGCGCCGTTCGCCGCCGGACATCGGGCCGACCGGGGTCTCCAGACCCAGGTGGCCCATGCCGAGGCCGGTGAGGATCGCCCGGACTCCGGCGTCGCCGGCCCACTCGTGCTCGGCGCCCATGCCCTCGCTGAGCCAGGCGGTGCCCAGCACGACATCGCGGACGGTCGCCTCGGGGGCGAGCGTCAGCGTCTGCGGAAGTGCGGCGACGCGCAGGTCACGGCGGTGCGTGACCCGGCCTGAGTCCGGCTCCTCGAGCTTGGCGAGCATGCGCAGCAGGGTGGATTTGCCGGCCCCGTTGAGGCCGACGATGCCCACCCGGGCGTCGTCGTCCAGCCCCAGGGAAACGTCGGTAAGCAGCTGACCGGCGGCTCCGTAGCCCTTGTTCACCCGGTCCAGATTGATGATATTGGCCACGATGCCCCTAGGTTACCCGGGCGCCCGGCATCGGTCCCCGCGCGGTGACCGCGGATCGGCACACTCCGGCCCCGTTCAGGCTGGCTGCCACGCGTTCGGCGTGTGGGCCGTCGGTGGCGAGGAACACACAGGTCGGTCCGGAACCGGAGACGATGCCGGCGACCGCGCCCGCGTCGTAGCCCGCCTTGAGCACGTCGGCCAGGGCCGGGCGCAGCGACAGCGCGGCCGGCTGCAGGTCGTTGGCGAGCGCGGCGCCGAGCACCTCGGGCCGGCGCTGGCGCAGCGCGCCCATCAGCTGGTCCGCGTTCTCGCTCGCGGTCGGCGGCCACGGGCTGTCGCGCAGCCTGTCGAGCTCGCGGTAGACCTCGGGGGTGGACAGGCCGCCGTCGGCGATGGCGACCACCCAGTGCCAGGTGGTCGGCCGGGCCAGGATCGGGCTGACGGTCTCGCCGCGCCCGGTGCCCAGGGCCGTGCCGCCGTGCAGCAGGAACGGCACGTCCGAGCCGAGTTCGGCGCCGATCTCGGCCAGCTCGTCCTTGCCGTAGCCGGTGCCCCAGAGCAGGTCGCAGGCGAGCAGCGTGGCGGCTGCGTCGGCGCTGCCGCCGGCCAGCCCGCCGGCCAGGGGGATCGACTTGCGCAGGTGCAGCCGGGCATGCGCCGGTACGCGTGCTTTGGCGGCCAGGGCCCGGGCCGCCCGCATGATCAGGTTGCTGTCGTCGAGGGCGAGCTCACCCGCGCCCTCGCCCTCCATGGTCAGGGCGAGGGTGTCACCGCGGCGCGCGGTCAGCTCGTCGAAGAGGCTGATCGCGTGGTAGACGGTGCTGAGCTCGTGATAGCCGTCGGCGCGCAGCGGGCCCACGCCGAGATGCAGGTTGATCTTCGAGGGCACCCGGACCTTTACCGGACCGGTGAACCGGCGAGGCTTGTCGTCGTCCGGTCCCCAAGCTTCCGTCACGGAGTGATATCCGAGATCGGCAGGCGAATCTCGAACGGCGCCGTCAGCACCAACTCGTCGGCAGAGTCCGCGACCAGCTGGTACTGGCTGCCCACCAGGTCGTAGGCGAAGACATGCACCGGGTCCTGCTCGATCCGCCAGAGATGGGGCACCCCGGCGGCGGCGTACTCGACGGGCTTCAGCAGGCGATCCCGCTTCTTCGTTCCGGGAGACACGACCTCGACGGCTATGGCGACTTGCGCCGCGTCGAAGAAGTGGCTGTTCGCCACCGGCTCACGGAGCAAGACCACATCGGGTTCGAGCGAGTTCTTGAACCCGGTCGCCACGCCAACCGCCGTCCCCGGCTGATATCCGGCGGGAGCGTGCTGACGGAACCACAGCCACAGCAGATTGCCGATGTTCTGATGATTGATAGTCGGTGAGGGGACCACAACCATGACTCCATCGCTGAGTTCTACCCGGGGAGCGTCGTCCGGCAGTTCCAGCACGTCCTCGACCGTGTAGTTCGCCGCGCGCTGCCTGATCGGGTCCGGGGTCCACATGACGTGACCCACGGGTTCCGCCGTCATAGGTCCACCTCCTCGTGCCGCCTGCCCGACGCGCTGAGCTTACCGCCGTACCCGGGTCCTTTGGCGGCTGCCGCGATAGCGGCGAACTCGTGCACCGAGAGCGACTCGCCGCGGGCCTGCGGGCTCACCCCGGCGGCGATCAGGACCTGTTCCGCCTGGCCGGCGCCGCCGGCCCAGCCGGCCAGCGCGGCCCGCAGCGTCTTGCGGCGCTGGGCGAAGGCCGCGTCGACCACCTGGAAGACCGTCCGCCGGTCCGCGCCGGCGGGCGGGGTGCGCGCGGCGAACGCGACCAGCCCCGAGTCGACGTTCGGGACCGGCCAGAACACCGCGGGCGGGACCTTGCCGGCGGCGCGCGACTCGGCGTACCAGGCGAGTTTGACCGACGGGACGCCGTACACCTTCGAGCCGGGACCGGCCACGAGCCGGTCCGCGACCTCCTTCTGGACCATCACCAGACCGCCGCGCAGTGACGGCACCTCGGCGAGCAGGTGCAGCACGACCGGCACCGCCACGTTGTACGGCAGGTTCGCGACCAGCATCGTCGGCGCCGGTCGCAGCTCGGCCGCCCGGATCCGCAACGCGTCGGCGTGGTGCACGGTCAGCTTGGCGACGTCGGCGCGCTCCGCCACAGTGGCCGGCAGCGCGGCGGCCAGCACCGGGTCCAGCTCGACGGCGTGCACGTGCGCGGCCGCCCCGAGCAGTCCAAGCGTCAGCGAGCCCAGCCCCGGCCCGACCTCCAGGACCACGTCGTCGCTGGTCAGCGCGGCGGCGGCGACGATCCGGCGCACCGTGTTGGGGTCGTGCACAAAGTTTTGGCCGAGCTTCTTGGTCGGCGCGACGCCGAGACGCGCGGCGAGCTCCCGGATCTCCGCCGGGCCGAGCAGTCCGTCAGCCATGAGGTCAGAGCGTACGGGCGCCACGGAGTGACGGGACGGCACGGGGCAGCGGTGACCGGCCGAACACGGTAGAACGAGGTGATGACGGAGCTGCTCGAGCTGCGCGGCGTGGTGGAAGCCGCCCCGGACGACGTCGCCGGTGTGCTGCTCGACGCGCGGCCGGGTGGGCGCTCGCCGCTGGCCGCCACCGGCTCGGCGACACCGGCGCGCGGGGACGAGTTCACGGTCACCCTCGAAGGCAGCACCATCACGGTGACTGTCGACCGCGCGGCGCGTTCGATCGCCCAGCAGGGCGAGTGGTGGTTTCGCGGCGTCACCAGCGTCGAGCCCGACGAGCGCGGGTCGCTGGTCCTCTACCGCATCTTCAACGTGGCGCCGGGGCACCGCTGGGCGGTCCGGTTCGTCTCCCGGGGGCCGCTCGCGGCGGCGCCCACAGCGTTCGCGAAGCTGCTCGGCGGGCTGGGCGAGCAGCTCGACTGCGCCGCATACCCGCTGGGCTGATGCTTGTCCGCCGGGCTGCTCAGCGCCCGGTTCGCTCAGCGCCCGGCTTGCCCAGCGCCCGGTTCGCTCAGCGCCCGGTTTCCTCAGCGCCCGGTTTCCTCAGCGCCCGGTTTCCTCAGCGCCCGGTTTCCTCAGCGCCCGGTTTCCTCAGCGCCAGGGTCCGAAGACGCGCTCTCCGTTGGCCGAGACGGCCGCGCAGAGCGCGTCCAGGTCGGTGCCGGTGGTCTCGGCGAGCGCCCGCATGGTCAGCGGGATCAGATAGGAGGCGTTGGGCCGGCCCCGGTACGGCACCGGCGTCAGGTACGGCGCATCGGTCTCGACCAGCATCTGCTCCGGCGGGGTGAGCGCCGCCGCCTCGCGGAGGTGGCCGGCGCTGGCGAAGGTGACCGTCCCGGCGAAGCTGAGCAGGTAGCCCCGGCGCACGCACTCGGCGGCGAACTCCGCGTCGCCGGAGAAGCAGTGCAGCACCACGACGTCGGGAGCGCCCTCGGAATCCAGGACGCGCAGCACGTCCGCGTGCGCCTCGCGGTCGTGGATGATCAGCGGCTTCGCGTATCGCTTGGCGATCGCGATGTGGGCCCGGAAGCTGAGCTCCTGGGCGGCCCGGCCCTCCTCGCCGGTGCGGAAGGTGTCGAGGCCGGTCTCGCCCAGGCCGCGCACCCGGGGCTGGGCGGCGAGCGCCTCGATCTCGCGCAGCGCCCCGTCGAGGTCGGACAGCCGCGGCGCCTCGTTCGGGTGCAGGGCCACGGCGGCGAGCACCGACGGGTGCCGGGCGGCCAGCTCGGCGCCCCACACCGAGGACGCCACGTCGACGCCGACCTGCAGCAGCCGGTCCACACCGGACTTGGCCGCGGCCTCGATCAGGGCCTCGACCCCGTCGGCGCCGCCGCCCGGGCCGGTGCCGCCGGGCACCCCGGCCTCGTGCACGGTGATGTCGAGATGGGTGTGGCTGTCGAAGACCGGTACGGCCAACGGCTGCGGCGCGGGCGGGAACTCCCCCGCGCGCCGGGCGGCCCGGGCCTTACGTGACTCGGAAGGCTGAGAACTGTTCATCGCTGTTCAGGATCACATATCGACGGGTGAGAGTTTTTTCACTAGGACTACGAGTAACCCTGTGTTCATCCGGTGTCCACCCACGGGGCCTAACTTGCTCGCGTGACCGTGACCGGTGAGGACGCGGACGTCGATGCCGACCCTCTCGAGCCGCCCCTGGTAGCCCCGCTGCGCCGCGACCTGACCTGGGAGCGGGTGCAGGCCATGACCCAGTCCGCCGGGCACCGCGACGACGCGGCGCTGCGCCGGATCCGCGCCACCGCGGCCGTGCGCCGGGGCACGCGGATGACCAAGGTGCTCTCCACCGCCCAGCTCGCCGGCCACCTGGCCGGCTGGCTGCCGTACGGCTTCTGCTACCGCTCCTGTGACATCGCCCACCTGCGTGACCCGGCCGAGCTGGCCCTGCTGCGCACGGACAACACCGGCGACGCGCCAGCGGCGTACGCGCTGCGCTGGCGCGCGGTCGACCCGAGCGACTACGAGATCCCGATGGGCGAGGTCCAGGCCGGACTCTCCGCGCTGCCGGCCCACTCGCGGATCGGCCCGATGGTGCTGGGCACCGGCTTCACGCCCAGCACCGACGACCTGATCCCGGAGTTCGTCACCGCGGGCTTCGCCGACCTGCCGCTGCCGGCGAACGCGCAGTTGCTGGCCTACCCGGGCACCGGCGAGGAGGTCGTGCTGTATACGTACCAGCCGGAACAGCACGGCTGGCTGCGGCTGGCCGGCCCGCGCTGGCGGCACCTGCTGGATGGGCTGCCCGGGGTGAGCCCGGACCGCGAGTACGTGCCGTGCACCGATGCCGGCTCGGCGCGGCTGGTCGGCCGGATCAACGAGCATGAGTACCAGGCGGTGGCCGACCCGCCGGAGGAGTTCCGGGTCCGGGCCCTGACCCGCGCCGCCCGCTACCCGGTAACGACGCTGTGCCGCCGCGCCGAGCAGGCCCGGTGGCGCACGATCCTGTGCTGGGTGCTGCAGCGCGACGACAACTGGGCGCGGCTGCGCCTGGTCAACCCCGACGCCGACATGGTCGCCGCGGTGGGGGCGCGCTGCTATGAGCGCGGCGTCTACGAGGTGTGGGCGCCGCTGCGCGAGCTGGCCGATCATCACGTCGCCGAGCTGCCGTACGAGCTCTGACAACGAAATGCCGGCGCCGCCCCGGTAAGGGGCGACGCCGGCATCGGCGTGCGAGGGGTCAGCTACGGGTGATCTTGGCCTTGACCGAGGCCCACTTGCTGGCGTTGTCCGCCCAGTCCCAGGACCGGGCGTCGACGTAGAGCGTGCCCTTCTTGAGGCCGGGCAGCTTCATGCTCCACTTACCCTTGGTGATCGTGACCTCGACCGAACTACGGCTGCAGTACTTGTTGTAACCCGCGGTGCCGTAGTAGCGCTTCCACGTCTTCTTCGCGGTAAAGCAGTACGACTTGTTGCCGGTGATCCGGGTCGCCCAGACATAGACGTAAGGCGCGATGGCGCCCTTGTCCGCGACAGTGCCCTTGATGGTCTTCCAAGACTTCAACCGGTTGGCGCTGCCGGGCTTGGTGATCTTGACGACCGGCTTCGCCGTGTCCTTCTTGACCGTCACCTTGCCAACGACGATCGCCGACGACGCGCCCAAACTGTTGGTGTAGGTCGCGCGCATGGTGACCGCACCCCTGATCAGGCGGCCCTTCTTGTTCTTGTAGTACAGACCCCGGATGGACTGATTCTTGCCCGGGAGGGTGTCGACGAAGCTGTCGCCCCAGTCGAAGACGATTTTCTTTGTCCCCGCCGGCACGCCCGAGAAAGTGACGGAAAGGCGCTCACCGTTCCACACCGAGGTCTTGCTCAGCTTGACCCTGCCCGGCGTCGTGACGGTCACGGCGGACGTGACGTCGCTGGCGTTGCCGGCGGCGTCCGTGTAGGTCACCTTGACCGTGAACTTGCCGGTCTTAGCGTACTTGTGCGCGTACTTCACGGTGCCGGGCGCCAGGGTGGTGGTCGGTGTGCCGTCACCCCAGTCCGCCACGCGGGTGATCTGGTCCGGGGCGCTGGTCTCGTCGGTAACCGTGCCCTGGGTGAGGCTGACCGACTGACCGATCCAGAACGCCGCCGAGTTCAGCTTGAAACTGCCGACCGGAGCGACCGTGTCCGCCGGCTCGGCCAGCGCGGGTGAAGCGACCAGGCCGCTGCCCGCAACCAGCGCGCCGCTGACGGCGATGGTCAGCAGCGGACGTGAGAGACGTGAGTTCAATCGAGCTCCTTCGAGGTTGGTCACACGAAGGAGACGTGGTGACGGACGGCAGCGTCGTCAAGACGCAACCGTACCGATGAAACGATCCCGTATCCCCCGTGGTTCGCGCTGAAGCTACCCCACGACCACAAGGTCGATCAATCCACTTTGCCGTCAGACATCGACGGTGGGGACATCGCCGCGAGAACGGCCGGCATCAACCGGTTTTGCGGCCGTGCGTCTGATCGGGCTCAGGAGCCCAGGCGAGCCGCCGCATCCGATCAGGAAAGCGCCAGCAAGAAAGACCCGCCAGCGCCACCCTATCAATCGATGTCCCGTCGTGTCGCCCCCGCCCGGATCGAGCTTTCGCCCATCGACGAAATGCCTTACGCTCTGCCCTGACTTTGAGCGCGCAGTGCCACTTCGAGTGCACGCCGACGTCAATGGCTAAACGGGGGATAAGTGCATACAAGGCTGAAGGCTGTTGCCGTGGCATTCGCCGCGGCATTGTCATCGAGTGTTCTTCTGGCGCCGCTGGCTGCGTTCGCGGCGCCTGCGGCGGCTACCGCCACCAGTTCAGCGGCGGCCGACCTGGTCTTTGTCCGTTGGTTGTCCATCAAGGATCCGCGGCAGACCGTCCGCAGTGCAGCGTGGACCGCGATCATCAGTTCGGCGCAGGATCGCGCTATAGCGCAGTTCCTCACCGGCGGCTACCAATCGGCGAAAATGCGGGCGACCACCACCCAGGCACGCAACCTTGACTTCGCCAAGCGTGTCCAGGCCACGTCCGTGCCTGAGGTATCTCCGGAGGTGCACGAGGCGGCGCGGTTCGCGGTCGACGGTACGGACACCGATCGGACCCATTTCGCCAGGACCGG
>NZ_QHHV01000329.1:0-17120 GCF_003947245.1 Actinoplanes sp. ATCC 53533
CCCTCCGAGGGTCATCGGCTACCAAGATCTCAACGCCAGGCCGACGATCACCGGCCCCGCGGTCCGCGACGTGGGTCGGCGGTGCTGCGGCGCGGTCTGTGGCTGGGCGCGTGGCCTCGGTGACGGTCGAGCCGGCAGTCGCGGGCAACGACTCCGCTGCGGCCGTACCGGTGAAGTCAGCGCCCGGCGGCGGGGGGAACGACGTCGACCACCCGGTCGGCCGCGGCCAGCAGGCCGGGCCGGTGGGCGACCACCAGGACCGCGCAACCCTGGCCCGCGGCCGCCCGCAGCCGCGCGATCACCAGGCGCTCGGCCTCCGCGTCGAGGTGCGCGGTGGGCTCGTCGAGGAGCAGCACCGCGGGCGTACGGCCCGCGGCCCGCAGCAGCGCCGCCAGCGCGAGCCGCTGGCGCTGACCGGCGGAGACCCCGGCACCGTGCTCGCCGAGCACTGTGGTGGGATCGAGCTCGGCGTCCAGCCCCACCGTGCGCAGCGCGTCCCGCACCGCGTCCGGGGCCAGCCCCGGAAACACGTCGCTCACCGTCCGGACGTGCGGCAGTATCGGCCGTTGCGGCAGGTAGAGCAGCCCGGGCCCGCAGAGCTCGACCCGGCCCGTGACCGCGGGCTGCAGCCCGGCGAGGACCCGCAGCGCCGTGGTCTTCCCGGCGCCGGACGGCCCGCGCAGGGCGACCAGCTCCCCCTCGCGAACGGCCAGCGCATCGAGCACGAGCGCGTCCACGGCCGCGCCCGGGTGCCGCACCCGCAACCGGGCGGCGAAGACCGCCGGCCGCTCGCCCCCGGCGCCGAAACGCCCCTCCCGGTCGGCAGCCAGCACGGCGTCAATGGGAAGCAGAGCTGCGGCAGGCGCGGTTTTGGGAAGCAGAGCTGTGGCGGGCGCGGTCTTGGGAAGCAGAGCTGCGGCGGGCGCCGTTTTGGGAAGCAGAGCTGCGGCAGGCGCGGTCTTGGGAAGCAGAGCTGCGGCAGGCGCCGCATGGGGAAGCAGAGCGGCAGCGGGTGCAACCAGGATCTCGTCGACATCGGCGATGACCGCCGACGCGTCCGCGCTCGCGTGGTAGCGGGCGGCCATCTCGCGCAGCGGCCGGTACACCTCCGGCGCCAGCAGGATGACCAGCAGCGCGGGACCGAGCGCCAGGTCCCCGGCCGCCACCCGCAGCCCGGCCTCGACGGCGATCAGCCCGACCGACAGCGTCGCGACCAGGTCCAGCGCCGTCGAGGACAGGAACGCCACCCGCAGCACGCGCAGGGTCGCCGTGCGGTGCCGGTCCGTCATCTCGCGGACCACCGTGGTCTGGCGCTCGGCGCGGCCGTACACCCGCAGGGTCGCCAGGCCGCGCACCACGTCGAGGAAGTGGCCCGCCAGCCGGGCGTCCGCCTGCCAGGCCCGCTCGGCCCGCTCGCGGGTCGCCCAGCCGATCAGCGCGCCCAGCACCGGGATCAGCGGGAGCGTCACCAGGGCGATCAGCGCCGACGCCGGGTCGGTGACCGCCATCGCGACGATGACCAGCGGCGGCAGCGCGACGCCCAGCACCAGCGCGGGCAGGTAGCCGGAGAACCACGGCCGCAGCGACTCCAGGCCGCCGCCCAGCACCGCAGTGAGCCGGTTTCCGCCGAAGCGGGCCACCCAGGCGGGGCCGTGGCGCAGGGCCGCCGCCAGCGCCGAGCGGCGTAGCTCGTCGGTGACCGCGGCCGCCGTGCGCTGGGCCACCACCTGCTCCGCCCAGGTCAGCGCGGCGCGCAGCACGAAGGCCGCGGCCAGCGGCGCCAGCGCGTCGTGGCCGGTGACGATCCGGGCCAGGGCGACGGCGACGGCGACCGTCGCGGCCGCCTGGCCGGCGCCGAGCAGGGCCAGGACCCCGATTCCGGTACGGCTGGTCCGCGCGTGCCGCAGCAGCCGCGGGTCGAGCGGTCCGCGGCTCACGACGGCACCCGCTCGCTGGCCACCCGGCGGCGGAACACCCAGTATGAGAAGGCCTGGTAGACCAGGACGCCGGGCAGCACCACCACGCCGACCACGCTGATCAGCCGCAGCGCCGAGTCGGTGGCCGCCGCGCCGGCCATGGTCAGCGACCAGGCCGGGTCCAGGGTGCTGCGCAGCACGACGTCGCCGTGTGCGGTGAAGACCGTCACGACCGCGCCCGCGATGCTCAGCGCCGTTCCGCCGAAGGCCAGCGCCTCCTGGCCGCTGCGGGCGACCATGGCGATGCCGACGCAGAGCACGGCCGCCACCAGGACCGGCCGCGACTCGGTGCCGAAGCCGATCGCGGCCAGGGCGGCGGCGCCGCCGGTGGCCAGCGTGATGCCGAGCCGGCGAGCCCGCAGGTGCACCGGGCCGGTGGTGCGCAGGGTCAGGAACATCGCGCCGATCAGCAGCGCGGCGAACAGGGCCGCGAGCGCCCCGGCCAGGGCCGGCCAGCTCAGCAGCGGCGCGGTGCTGCGGCCCAGGCCCGCGCCGGTGACCTGGCCGTCCGCGCCGAGCGCGAGGCCGTGGGTGAGCACGCCGAGCACGGCGCCCCAGAGCAGCACGATGCCGGCCGAACTGGCCGCCAGGGCCGCGTCGCAGCGGCGGCGCCAGCGCGGCCCGTCGCCCTTGCCGCGGAACTCCAGGGCCACGCCGCGGACGGCGAGCAGCAGCAACAGCGCCGCCATCGGCAGGTAGAGCCCGGAGAGCAGGGCGGCGTACCAGTCGGGGAAGGCCGCGAAGGTCACGCCGATCGCGGCGACCAGCCAGACCTCGTTGCCGTCCCAGAACGGGCCGACGGTGCGCACGACCGCGCCCCGCTCGTGGTCGTCGCGGCCGACGACCGGGGCGAGCAGGCCGACGCCGAAGTCGAAGCCCTCGAGGACGAAGAACAGCACCCAGCAGAGCACGACGAGCGAGAACCAGACGGTGACCACGGTCGCTCCTCAGTAGACGGGGACGGGTTCGCGTTCGCTCTTCTCATCGAGAGGAGCGACGGCGAGCGGTTGCCGGGACAGGTGGCGGACCAGGCGCAGCCAGACGACGGCGAGGATGCCGTAGACGACGGCGAAGCCGATCAGGGAGACGAGCACCTCGCCGCGGGTCAGGCCGGGGGAGACGCCGTCGGCGACCCGGGAGATGCCGAACGCGAGCCAGGGCTGGCGGGCCGTCTCGGTGAAGATCCAGCCGAACGTGTTCGCGGCGGCGGGCAGGATCGGGATCAGCGGCAGGAAGCGGGTCAGCAGCCGGTGGGCCTGCCGGTCGCGGCGGGTGCTCCAGAGGTAGTACGCGGCCACGGCCGCCGCCAGCATGCCGATGCCGATCATCAGCCGGAACGTCCAGAACGCCACCGGGATCATCGGCACGTAGCTGCCCGGGCCGAACTGCGCGGCGTACTGGGCCTGCAGGTCGTCGATGCCCTGCACGGTCGCGCCCGGGTCGCCCTTGGCCAGGGATGGACAGCAGGTTGGGTATCTCCAGGGTGAAGAACGGCTCGCCCCCGCCGGGATTGCCCAGGGCGAAGACCGAGAAGGGCGCGCCGGTGGTGGTCGCGTACAGGGCCTCGGCGGCGGCCATCTTCATCGGCTGCACCTCGGTGATGACCTTGCCGAGGTGGTCGCCGGTCAGGGCGGTCAGCGCCCCGCCGGCCAGCGTCAGCCAGGCGCCGAGCCGGGCCAGCGTACGGAATGCCGCCTCGCCGCCGGCCCGCAGCCGCCAGACGCCGATCGCGAGCAGCAGCGACCCGCCCGCCATCACCGCGCCGGCCAGGGTGTGCGGGAACGCGGCCAGGTTGACCTTGTTGAGCAGCAGCGCGCCGAAGTCGTCGAGGTGCGCCCGCCCGGTCACCGGGTCCAGCGAGTACGCGACCGGGTTCTGCATGAACGAGTTCGCCGCCAGGATGATGAACGCGGACATGACGGTGCCGGCCGCGACGATCACGATGGTGGCGGCGTGCAGCTTGCGCGGCAGCCGGTCCCAGCCGAAATACCACAGCGCCAGGAACGTGGCCTCCAGGAAGAACGCGAGCATGCCCTCGATGGCCAGCGTCGGGCCGAACACGTCGCCGTAGAAGCGGGCGAAGTTGCTCCAGCCCATGCCGAACTGGAACTCCTGCACCAGCCCGGTGACCACGCCGACGGCGAAGGTGACGATGAGCAGCTTGCCGACCAGCTTGGTGAGGTGCAGGTAGTGCTCGCGGCCGGTGCGCAGCCAGGCGATCTGCAACCCCGCGGCGGTCGCGGCCAGGCTGATCGACAGCGGCACGAAGAAGTAGTGGTAGATCGTCACCACGGCGAACTGCAGGCGGGTCAGGTCGAGCACGTCCACGGAAAGGCCCCCTCTACGACGACTCGTAGTAGATACTACGCATCGTAGTACGTGCCGTGTAGTAGGGTGGGTCACATGGCTTTGGGAGACCTGGAACGCGAGGTCATGACGCAGTTGTGGACGGCGGGCGAGCCGCTGACCGTGCGCCAGGTGCACGAGCGGGTGAGCCGCGACCGCGAGCTCGCGTACACGACCGTGATGACCGTGCTCGACCGGCTGGCCAAGAAGGGCGTCGTCACCCAGCAGCGCGCCGACCGGGCATATCGCTACGCCCCCGCGCAGACCCGCGAGGAGATGACCGCCGCGCTGATGCTCGACGCGCTCAGTGCCGCCCCCGACGGCGTCCGGGACGCGGCGCTGGCGCACTTCGTCGGCCGGATCGACCCGTCGGCCCTGACCGCCGCCATCGCGGCGGCGCGGAAGGATCCGGCCGCCGCGCCGGGCCTGCCCGCCGCGGAAAACCCAGAAAGGCGGCAGTGACCGCGCTGCTGCTGGGCGCGCTCGGGCTGACGCTGTCGCTCGTCGTGCCGGGCATCCTCGCGGGCGCCCGCTGGCCCGACCGCGCGCCGGCCGCCGCCGTCGGGCTCTGGCAGAGCATCACCCTCGCGGGGGTGCTCTGCGCGCTGGGCGTGGTGCTGGCCGGGCCCCAGGAGCTGGTCAGCGAGCTGGGCTCGGACCGGCCGGTCGGCGCCGCCGCGCTGATCCTCGCGCTGGTCGTCGCGACGGTGATCATCGCCCGGCTGCTGGTCTCGCTGGTCCGGGTGAGCATCCGCTCGCGGGCCCGCCGGGCGCGGCACCGGCTGCTGGTCGACCTGCTGGACAGCGCCGAGCGCCACGGCGAGTTGCCCGCCGAGGTGCCGCCCGGGCTGCGCGTGCTCGACGGGCCGCTACCGTTCGCATACTGCCTGCCGGGCCGCTCGCCGCGGGTGGTGCTCAGCGACGGCGCGCTGCGGGTGCTCGACGCCGGGCAGGTGGCCGCCGTGATCGCGCACGAGCAGGCCCATCTGCGGCACCGCCATGACGTGGTGATGGAGTCGTTCACCGCGTTCTACCGGGCGGTGCCCCGGCCGCTGCGCAGCCGCGCGCCCCTCGACGCCGTGCACCTGCTGCTCGAGATGGTCGCCGACGACGCGGCCCGGCGGCGCTGCGGCGCGGCCCCCCTGGGCACGGCGCTGGCGCTGCTCAGCGACGCGGTCAGCCCGGACGCTCCGGCCGAGCTCGGTGGCGCGGTGGCGGAGCGCCGGCGTCGCCTCGACCGGCTGGCCGCCGACGATCCCCGGTCCGTTACCCTCACCGTGACACTGCTGGCGGCGGCCGGCGCCGTCGGTCTGCTCGTGTTACCCACCGTGATCCTGGTGGTGCCGTGGCTCGACCGGGCACTCTCCGCATGGCCGCTTTAAGTCCTCCTTAATTACCGTAGGTCACTGGGTGTTATGCGCAGTGTGTCCTGATACCGCCGGGTTCAAATCGCCGGTGATCGGGAGTACGGTGGGGCCCGGCTCAGCAGTCCCCCCTCGTCCCAACCCGGGCGAACTGACGGGCCACCGCCTAATCGTTCCAGTCGTGAACGAACCGGGGACCCGAGCAACCGGGGTTAAGCCGCAGCAGCACCGCGGCCGGGCGCGCTTCCCGCCCGCACCCGTCAGCTAACCCGGTCGGCGGCCGAGGGAAGAAAGGACACTGCACCTACGTGAAACGGATTGAGGCGCACCGCGTCGCAATTCTGCGCAGCATCGCCTGCGCCGTCGCCGCGGTCGGGATTCTTCTCGCGCCCGGAGTGGCGAACGCGACACCGTCCCCGTCGAGCATCGAAAAGCAGATCGACGAGCAGTGGAACAAGCTGGAACCGGTCATCGAGCAGTACAACAACGTGCACAACCAGCTGCTCAAGAACCAGGCCCAGCTCAAGAAGATCGACAAGCGGCTCGCCCCGCTGGAGCTGCAGGTCAACCTCGCCATGTCGCAGGTGGGCAGCATGGCGGGCGAGGCCTACATGCAGGGCTCGCCCAGCGCGATGACGGCCATGATCATCAGCGGCTCGCCGACCGGCCTGACCGAGAAGCTCTCGTTCCTCGATCAGATCAGCCGGCACCAGCGCCAGTCGGTCGCCGGCGCCGCTGAGTTGCGGGACAAGCTCGCGGGCGACAAGCGCGACCTGGACACTCTGACCAAAGCTGTGGCGGCCCGGGACAAGGCGCTGGCGCAGCAGCAGAAGGACATCCAGAAGAAGGTCGACGAGCTGCAGAAACTGCGGATCAAGGCGTACGGCGCCAGCGGCGTCGCCGACGGTCCGTTCAAGACGGGCCCGTGCCCGGTCGACTACACCGACGACGCCGGCGGCCGGGCGGCGCAGCGAGCCTGCGACCTCATCGGCAAGCCGTACGTCTTCGGCGCCGAGGGGCCGGGCGGTTACGACTGCTCCGGCCTGACCAAGGTGGCGTGGGCGGCGGTCGGGGTGCACCTCGAGCACTTCACCGGAGACCAGATCCACACGGGCAAGTCGGTCAGCCGCAGCGAGCTGAAGCCGGGTGACCTGATCTTCTACGGCAGCCCGGTGCACCACGTGGGCATCTATGTGGGTGGCGACACCATGGTCCACGCGCCACACACGGGCGACCATGTCCGGATGGCGTCGATCGACCGCAGCGGAGCCATCACCGGCATCCGCCGCCCGGGCTGACCGGCGCAGCGCAACCACGAAAAAGCCGCCACGCCCGTGGCGGCTTTTTCTTGCCCTTCGGTCGCCTCGCCGTGCTGGTGCGTCGACTTGACCGGGACGACCCGCAGCGCTGACGGGGCCGCGCCGGGTGCCCGGGGCTGCGAGACTGGGGGATGTTCTCCGCCGGTTTCACGCGCAACGTCACCGACAGCTGGGGCGACGCCGGCCGGCGGTGGCTCGCGGGGCTTCCGGTGCTGATCGAGGAGGTCGCGCGCGACTGGGGGCTGACGGTCGGGACGCCGTACCCGTTGAGCTTCAACTTCGTCGCGCCGGTCCGCCGGGCCGGGGGATCGCCGGCGGTGCTCAAACTCGGCCTGGCCGAGGCCGGCCATATCGCGATGGAGGCCGACACGCTCGGGTTTCTGGGCGGTCGCGGCGCGGTCGAGGTGCTGGCCCGCGACGACGGGCGTGGCGCGCTGCTGCTGGAGCGCGCCGAGCCGGGCGTGACCCTGCGGACGCTGGTCCGCGAGCGCGACGGGCAGGCCACGGCCGTCCTGGTCGACCTGATGCGCCGGCTGCACCGGCCGGCGCCGGACGGGCTCATGCTGGAGGAGCTCTCGTCGCGGGTGGCGGCCTTCGACGCGCACCTGGCCAGATATCCCGGCGACGAGCCGATTCCGCGGGCCCTGGTCGAACGGGCCCGGGAGCTCTGGGCCGAGCTGTGCGCCTCCGCCTCGCGGCGGGTCGTCCTGCACGGCGATCTGCATCACGAGAACGTGCTGGCGGCGAGCCGGGAGCCGTGGCTGGCGATCGACCCGCACGGCGTGCTGGGCGATCCCGGCTACGAGGTCGGTGCGGTGCTCTACAACCCGTTCGACGGCGACGAGCCGGTGCTGGAGCTGCTGCCGGCCCGGATCGAGCAGTTCGCGGACGGGCTGGGCATGTCCGTCGACCGGGTCGTCGCCTGGGGCTTCGTGCAGGCGGTGCTCTCCGAGGTGTGGGGCGCCGAGGGTGGCGACGCGGAGCCCGGCCAGGCGCTGCGGGTGGCGCTCACTCTGCTGCCGCGCCTGCCCTGAGCAGGCCCAGCAGGCGCACCAGCTCGGTGCGCTCGGCGGCGTTCAGCGGCGCGAGCAGCTCCTCCTGGATGGCCGCGGCCGTGGCGGCCAGTTCCTTGACCCGTTCGCGGCCCCGCGCGGTGATGGTGACGACGTTGCGGCGCTTGTCGGCCGGGTCGGGCCGGCGCTCGAGGTAGCCGCTCCCGGTCAGCTCGTTGAGCGCCGCCACCACGTCGCTGAAGTGGATGCCGGTGCGCCGGCCCAGGTCGGCCTGGCTGGCCGGGCCGTCGAGCAGCGGCGTCAGCAGCCGGTAGTGGTAGCCGCGCGCGCCGATCTCGGCGAAGTGCTCGGTGACCAGGCGGTGGGCGTGGGCCGCGGCCTGGGTCAGCAGCCAGCTGGGGAGATGCTCCATGTGTCCACAATAACATTTGCCGCACTAACGTTAGGTGGACTAACGTTAGTCGCATGAACGATATCGCGCCGTACCGGATCGACGTCCCGCGGGCCGACCTCGACGACCTGGCCGACCGCCTCGACCGCACCCGCTGGCCCGACGAGCTGCCGGGCGCCGGCTGGGACTACGGCATCCCGCTGGCCCGGGTGCGCGAGCTGGCCGAGCGCTGGCGCCACGGCTACGACTGGCGGGCGCACGAGGCCGAGCTGAACAAGGTCCCGCAGTTCCAGACCGAGATCGACGGGCAGCGCGTGCACTTCCTGCACGTGCGCTCGGCCAGCCCGGACGCGCTGCCGCTGCTGCTCCTGCACGGCTGGCCCGGCTCGGTGCTGGAGTTCCGCGACCTGCTCGGCCCGCTCGCCGACGACTTCCACCTGGTCGTCCCGTCCCTGCCCGGCTTCGGCTTCTCCGGGCCGGCCGGGGAGCGCGGCTGGGACCAGCAGCGGATCGCCCGCGCCCTGGCAGAGCTGATGACCCGGCTGGGCTACCCGAGCTTCGGCGCCCACGGCGGCGACTGGGGCGCCGGCATCGCGAAGGCGCTCGGCGCCGTGGTTCCCGAGCGGGTCGTCGGCGTGCACGTCAACTACCTGCCCACGCTCGGCCCGCTGGACGGGCTGACCGGCGAGGACCGGGAGCGCGCCGAGCGCACCGCGGCGTTCGCCGCGAACCGGCCCGGCTATCAGGTGCTGCAGGCGACCCGGCCGCAGACGATCTCGTACGCGCTGACCGACTCGCCGGTCGGCCAGCTCGCCTGGATCGCCGAGAAGTTCACCGAGTGGATCGACCCGGCCTCCACCATCGACGACGACGTGCTGCTCACCGACGTCTCGATCTACTGGTTCACCCGGACGGCCGGCTCGTCGGCCCGGCTCGCCAAGGAGAGCGGTTTCGGCGGGTCGTGCCCGGTCCCGATGGGCGTCGCCGTCCTGCCGTTCGACATCGTGCTGAGCGTGCGCCCGCTCGCCGAGCGGGTGTACGACATCCGGCACTGGACGGAGCTGCCGCGCGGCGGCCACTTCGCCGCGCTCGAGGTGCCGGCCGAACTGGCCGCCGACATCCGCGCGTTCTTCCAGCTCCGAGGCGCGCCCGTCAGGCCTGCCGGGACGCCAGTTCCACGATGGTGACGTCGGACGGGGCGCCGACCCGGACCGGCGGGCCCCAGGCCCCGGCGCCGCGAGTGACGTAGAGCTGGGTGTCGCCGTAGCGTTCCAGGCCGGCGTTGGTGGGGTTGGCGGCCTCGGCGATGTAGGTGGCCGGCCACATCTGCCCGCCGTGGGTGTGCCCGGACAGTTGCAGGTCGACGCCGTAGCGCACCGCGTCGTGGATGACGACGGGCTGGTGGGCCAGCAGGACGGCGGCGCGGGCCGGGTCGCGGTCGCCGAGGGCCTTGCCGAAGTCGGGGCCCTGGCCGGTGCTCTCGCCGCCGAGGTCGTTGACGCCGGCCAGGTCGAAGCCGGGCAGCGCGGTGCGGGCGTTCTCCAGCGGCCGCCAGCCGAGCTCGCGGACCTTCTCGACCCACTGCTCGGCGCCGGAGAAGTATTCGTGGTTGCCGGTGACGAAGAAGGTGCCGTGCCGCGACCGCAGCCCGCGCAGGGGTTCGACCGAGTCGGCGAGCTCGTCGACGTCGCCGTCGACCAGGTCGCCGACGACGGCGATCAGGTCGGGCTGGGTGGCGTTGATGGTGTCGGTGACCCGCTGGGCGAAGCCCCGCCCGAGCACGGCGCTGAGGTGGATGTCGCTGACGACGGCGATGCGGAAGCCGTGCGCGGCGCGGGGAAGTTTGGCCAGCGGCACGGTGAGGCGTTTGACAGCGGGGCCTTTGACGACGTTCCAGGTGCCGTAGCCGACGGTGCCGACGGCCGCCGCCGCGGCGGCGCCGCCGACCACCCGGGACACGAACAGCCGCCGCGACAGCCCGACCGGTGCGCCGGCTGGCTTGCCGGCCGGGGCGGATTCGATGTCCGGGGCCGGTGCGTCGCCGGCCGGCGCCGCCATCGCCGGTGCGAGCTCCGGTGCGGCGTCACGGCGGGCGAGCCAGCGGGTCAGCAGCGGCCGGACGATCTCGCCCACCAGCACGGCCAGCAGCAGGTAGAGGAACACGGCCAGCCACAACAGGCCCGGCCACGCCAGGACGATCTTCACCGGCATCGGCATCGGCAGCCGCTCGCCGACCAGGGCCGCCAGGGCGAGGACCGGCGCCGCGATGAAGAACACCGTCCCGGCGCGTCGCGCCGGCGTGCCCGGCACGGTGGTCGCCGCGACCAGGCGCCGCCAGAGATACCAGTGGAGCGCGCCGAAGACGGCCACGACGGCGACTGCCGCCAGCACGGCGATAACGATCATGGGTGGTTTCTGTCCTTCGCTCGGCCGACTGCCACCGCGGAACGTACCAGCGGCTTTCTGTCACGACGCTGAGAACGCCGCCGGCGGCCGCCCGGCCCTCCGGTTCGGTGCGGGTCAGCCGCGCAACCGGCGGTACGCGCGCGCCGACAGCGGAAGAAAGACGGCGGTGAGTACCACCGGCCAGCCGAGGGCCAGCCACACCGCCCCGTCGGCCAGCGGCCCCTCGGTGATCCCGGTCGGATTGCCGAAGAGCTGGCGTGCGGCCGACGCCGTCGCGGACAGCGGGTTCCAGGCGGCGATCGCGCCCAGCCAGGCCGGCATCGTCTCGGCCGAAACGATCGCGGTGGACAGGAACCCGATCGGCCAGACCAGCACCTGCACCGCCATCGTCGCGCCCTCCCCGCGGAAGGCGAGGCCCACGAAGATGCCGATCCACAGGACGGCGAACCGCAGCAGGAGCAGGACCAGCACGGCCAGCGCCACCGAGGCCGGATCGGACGAGATCCGCCAGCCGATCAGCAGCCCGCCGACGATCAGGACGAGCAGCTCGACCGCGGAGTTGACCATGTCGGCGCCGACCCGGCCCAGCGCCACCGACGCGCTGCCGATCGGCATGGACCGGAACCGGTCGGTGATGCCCTTGCGGGCGTCGTTGGCCATCGCGGTGGCCGTGGTCTCGACCCCGAACATCATGCTGAGCGCCAGCATGCCGGGCAGCAGGAAGCTGATGTAGTCGCCGCCGCCCGGGACGGTGATGGCGCCGCCGAAGAGGAAGCCGAAGACCAGCAGCAGCATGATCGAGAAGAGCAGGCCGAAGACCGGCATCCAGGGCTGGCGCACCCAGTGGGCCAGGTCCCGCTGGGTGATGACCCAGCCGGCGCGCAGTGTCGTCATCGCACGACCTCCTTGTCGGTCAGGGTGAGGAACACCTCGTCGAGGGTCGGCCGGCGCAGCACCAGATCCTCGGGGGCGACGCGCAGCTCGTCCAGGGCGCGGACGATGTCGGCGAGCGCGACCACGCCGGCACCGACCTCGAAGGTGACCCGATGCGTCTCCGGGTCGACCGTGGCCGACTCGCCGAGGGCCGCCGACAGCCGTTGCGCCACCAACTCCAGGGGCTCGGCCCTGGGCACCGTGACGGTCACGCGGTCGCCGCCGACCTGACGTTTGAGGTCGTCGGGGGTGCCGCTGGCGACGACCCTGCCGTGGTTCATCACCGAGATCCGCGCCGCCAGCTGATCGGCCTCGTCCAGATACTGCGTGGTGAGCAGGACCGTGGTGCCGCGGGCGGCGATCTCCCGGACGCTTTCCCAGACCTCGTTGCGGGCCCGGGGGTCGAGGCCGGTGGTCGGCTCGTCGAGGAACAGCACCGCCGGGGTCAGGATGAAACCGGCGGCGAGGTCGAGCCGGCGGCGCATCCCGCCGCTGTAGGTCGAGACCGCCCGGGCCGCCGCCTCGGTGAGCCCGAACGTGTCGAGCAGTTCCTCGGCGCGCACCCGGGCATCCGCCTTGGTGAGGCCGAAGAGGCGGCCGAACATGACCAGGTTCTGCCGGCCGCCGAGGATCTCGTCAACGGCCGCGTGCTGCCCGACCAGGCCGATGCGCCGCCGCACCTGCCCGGCCTGGGTCCGGACGTCGAATCCGGCGACGCGGGCACTCCCGCCGTCGACGTCGATCAGGGTCGCCAGCGCCTTGACGGCGGTGGTCTTGCCGGCGCCGTTGGGCCCGAGCAGCCCGTGGATGACCCCGGGCGGAACGCTCAGGTCGAAGCCGTCCAGGGCGTGCAGATCGCCGTAGCTCTTGCGGAGTCCGTCGGCCCTCAGGGCGTTGTCGGGTGCCACTGCTTCTCCTAACTCCGTATGCCTTACGGAAATGGGGAAGACAACACCGTACACCTCACGGGGTAATCTCCGCACATGGAGATTCGGGACATCGATCGCACCCTCGGGCTGCTCTGGCGGCGCACGCTCGGCACGCCGCAGGGCTCCCGCGGACCGAAGCAGCGGGTGAGCGTCGACGAAGTGGTCCGGGCGGCGATCGCCGTGGCCGACGAGGAGGGCCTGCCGGCCTTCTCGATGCGCAAGGTGGCCGATCGGCTCGGGCTCAAGCTGATGTCGATCTACACCTATGTGCCCGGCCGCTCCGAGCTGATCGGCCTGATGATCGACGAGGTGGCGGGCGAGCGGGACCTGCCGCCGCACGAGGGCTCGCTGCGGGAGCGCGTCACCGGGGTGGCCCGGCAGATCTGGGACGAGTACCACCGGCACCCCTGGCTGCTGCAGGTGGAGAACAGCCGCCCGTGGATCGGCCCGCACGTCTCCGACCGCTACGAGTGGCAGCTCGCGGCCATCGAGGGTGCCGGTTTCACCGACCTAGAGATGGACCAGGTGGTCACGCTGCTGTGCGGCTTCACGGCCGGCGCGGCGCGTTCCTCGATCGACGCGCGCCGCACGGCGGAGCGGTCCGGGATCTCCGACGCCGAGTGGTGGGCGGTCAACGCGCCGATCCTCGACCGGGTGATGCCCGCCGGCGCCTATCCGATCTCCGGCCGGGTCGGGCAGGTGGCCGGCCTGGAGTACAACGCCGTCGGTGATCCCGAACGGTCGTTCCGCTTCGGGCTCGACCGCATCCTCGACGGCCTGGCACACCTGCTCGACCGCGAGCCCCCGGACGGGCCCGAGGATCCCTGACCCGTCCGGGCATAATCGCCTCTCATGAGCGACGCGCTGATCGACAGCCTGACGGCGGCGGTCGCCGCGCGGCCCGACGATGTCGCCTTGCGGCTGCACCTGGCCGAGCTGCTGGTCGGGGCCGGGCGTCTCGGCGAGGCGATCGGGCACGCCGCCCAGGTGCTGGCCCGGGACCCGGCCAACGAGGCCGCCCGGCGGGTGATGGCGTCGGCCCTCCCGGGCGGCACGCCGGACCCGGCGCCACCGGCGGCGCCCGGCGTCGACTGGGCCGCCCTGGAGGACGAGTTCTCCGGCGTCGTCCCGCCCCGGTTCGCGCCGGCCGGCGACGAGCCCGAGCCGGTTCGCGGCGACGCCGACCGGGCCTTCGACGTCGAGCGGGCCACGGTCACCCTCGCCGACGTCGGCGGCATGGACGAGGTCAAGCAGCGGCTGGAGCTGGCGTTCCTCGGCCCGCTGCGCAACCCGAAGCTGCGAACGCTGTTCGGCAAGAGCCTGCGCGGCGGCCTGCTGCTCTACGGTCCGCCCGGTTGCGGCAAGACGTTCCTGGCCCGGGCGGTCGCGGGGGAGATGGGCGCCGCGTTCATCTCCCTGTCGATCATCGACGTGCTGAACATGTGGGTGGGCAGCTCGGAGCGCAACCTGCACGACCTGTTCGACGCCGCCCGCTCGCACGCGCCCTGCGTGCTGTTCCTCGACGAGATCGACGCGCTCGGCCACAAGCGCAGCCAGCTCAGCTCCTCGGCGCTGCGCACCCTGGTCAACCAGCTGCTCACCGAGCTGGACGGGGTCGGCGGCGGCAACGAGGGCGTGTTCGTGCTCGCCGCCACCAACGCCCCGTGGGACATCGACGCGGCCCTGCGCCGGCCGGGCCGCCTCGACCGTACGGTGCTGGTGCTGCCGCCGGACGAGACCGCCCGCGCGACCATCCTCGAATACCACCTGCGGGACCGGCCGGTCGCCGGCATCGACCTGCGGGCGCTGGCGGCGGTCACCGAGAACTACTCCGGCGCCGACCTCGCGCACGTGTGCGAGAGCGCCGCCGAGTTCGCGATGCGTGACGCCATCGCCACCGGCGAGGTCCGGATGATCTCGCAGCGGGACATGACGGCCGCCGTCCGCGACGTGCGCCCGTCCACCGAGGCCTGGTTCGCGACGGCGCGCAGCGTGGTCATGTTCGGCAACTCCGGCGGCGACTACGACGATCTGGCCGCGTACCTCAAGAAGCGCAAGCTGCTGTGACCGGCGACGACGCGTACCGCCAGGCCCGGCAGCTGGCCGAGATCGGCCGGCCCGCAGCCGCCGAGGCCTGCCTGCGGGCGGCGCTGGCCGCCGGGCCGGCCGACGCCGACCTGCTCACCCTGCTCGGCTATGTGCTGCGCCAGCAGCGCGACTATGTGGCCGCGCTGGCGGCCTGCGACGCGGCCGTGGCCGCCGGTCCGCGCCTGGCCGACGCGCACGCCGAGCGCGCCGAGTCCCTGATCGCGCTGATCCGTGACGGGGACGCGGTCGTCGCGGCCGGCGAGGCGGTCCGGCTGGCCCCGCAGCAGCCCGCCGGGCACCTGGTGCTGGCCCGCGCGCTGGCCGCCGGACGCCGTTTCGCCGACGCCCGCGGCGCCGCCCGGCACGGTTTGACGCTGGCCCCGCGCTCGGTCGAGGGCCTGCTCACCCTGGCGGAGGTGGAACGCGACGCGGGCGGCCGGGAGGCGGCCGAGGAGGCGGCCCGGGCCGCGCTGGCGATCGACCCGGCCAACGCCTACGGCCGCTGGCTGCTGGCGATGCTCGACGCCGAGCGGCTGCGGGTCGGCCGCTCCATGCGCGCGCTGCGGGACGTGGCCCGCGAGAATCCGGCCCGCCCGGATGTCATCTCGATGACCTGGCCGATCCGCGGCCTGCTCAGCGCCCTGCGCCGGTGGTTCGCCGCCGCGATCCTGCTGGTCGCGGCCTGCGCCCTGGTCGCGGTGTGGTGGCCGCCGGCCGGGACCGCCGGCCGCGTCCTCGCCGGGCTGTTCGCGGCGGTCGTTGCCGGCTTCGCTGCGCGGGTGCTGCTCCCGGCGGGCCGGCTGCCGTGGCGCTGCCTGCGCCTGGTGCCCTGGCTGCTGCGCCGCGCGGCGCGCGGCGCGATGGTCACCGTGGCCGTCATGGTCGCGCTCCTGATCGGGTACGCCGTGACGGGCCGCTGGTGGGCGGCGGTGCTGGCGCTGGCCGCGGTGCCGGTGCTGTGGGGCCTGGGCCTGGCCGAGATGCTCGGCGCGCGGCTGGACGACCCCGGCTTCCTGTCCGCGCTCAAGGCCCTGGGCAGCGACTTCCGCGACTGGGGCGGCGAACTCGGCCGCTGGTGGCGGGAGACCAAACGCGAGCTGCGCGAGACCTGGAACGACGACAACCCGGTGCCACCGGCGCCCGGATCGCCGCGATGAGCCACGACCACGGCCCGCCGCCGGCCGCGTCCCGGCGCACCCGGCGCATCGTCACCGCGGTGCTGGTGCCGGCCGCGCTGGCCACCCTCGTCGCGCTGATCCTGCTCTGGCCGGGCGACGTGAGCGCCGAACCGGACCCCGGCGGCGGCCAGCGGGCCCTCGCCACGGTCACCGCCGTCGCCGAGCAGACCTGCCCGGCGGGGGCCTCGCAGCAGCGCTGCGGCTCCGCCACGGTACGGGTCACCGAGGGCCCCGGCGCGGGCGCGGACCAGACCGTCGACCTGCCGCAGGGCCCCGGGACGAGCGCGCTGCACGTCGGCGACGACGTCGTGCTGCTCTACTACCCGGACGCGGTCCCCGGCGGACGCGCGTACACGGTGGTGGACCGGCAGCGCTCGGCGCCGATGATGTGGCTGGTCGCGGTGGCCGTGGCGGTGATCCTGGCCTTCGGTCGCTGGCGCGGGCTGACGTCGCTGGCGGGCCTGGCGGTCAGCTTCGGCCTGCTGCTGCTCTTCGTGGTCCCGGCCATCCTCGACGGCTCGCCGCCGCTGCTGATCGCGGTGGTGGGCGCCTCGGCGATCATGTTCGCGGCGCTGTATCTGACCCACGGCGTCAACGTGCACACCTCGGTGGCGGTGGCGGGCACGCTGGCCAGCCTGGTGCTCACCGGCGTGCTGGGCGCGGTGTTCAGCTCGGCCATGCACCTGACGGGCCTGGGCAGCGACGACAGTTCGTCGCTGGCGGTCACCCGGACCGGCCTGGACCTGCGCGGGCTGCTGCTGGCCGGCATCGTGATCGGTGCCCTGGGGGTCCTGGACGACGTGACGGTCACCCAGGCGGTGACGGTCGCGGAGATGACTCCGGGCGCGACGAGCCGCTGGGCGCTGTACCGGGCGGCGACCCGGGTGGGCCGCGCGCACGTGGCCTCGGCGGTCAACACGATCGTGCTGGCCTACGCGGGTGCGTCGCTGCCGTTGCTGCTGCTGATCGCGGCGTCGAGCGAGCCGATCTCGGACCTGCTGACCAGCGAGTACCTGGCGCAGGAGATCCTGCGCAGCGCGGTCGGCACGATCGGCCTGGTCGCCTCGGTCCCGATCACGACGGCCCTGGCCGCGCTGGTCGCGGACCTGGGCCCGGGCACGGGACCGGCCGCGCCGGAGCCCCGGGCCGGCCGGCACGCCCGCCGCGGCTGAGGCGG
>NZ_QHHV01000032.1:0-49196 GCF_003947245.1 Actinoplanes sp. ATCC 53533
CGTTGCCGTACGCCGTCTTGACCAGCTTGAGCTTCGCGTTCTCCGGCTTGGCCAGCTCGGTCTTCATGACCTCGATCCAGGCGTTCTGGTTGGTGGCGTTGGGCGTCGCCGAGAGGATGGCGATCTCGCCCGCGCCGCCGGCCAGCTCGCTGGCCATCTCGACCAGGCTCTTGCCGATGCCCTCGGTGGTGGCCTGGTTGATGAAGGCGTCGCGGCAGTCCTTCGAGGCGTCCGAGTCGAACGCGACGATCTTGATGCCGGCCTGGCGGGCCTGGTTCAGCGACGGGCAGACCGCGTTCGGGTCGTTGGCCGCCACCACGATCACGTCCTGCTGCTGCTGGATCAGCGTGTTGATGTAGCTGACCTGCGAGGAGGCGCTGGCGTCGTTCGGGCCGACCAGCTTGTACTCGCCCTTGAGCTCACCCACGGCGACCTTGCCGCCGCTGACCTCGACGTCGCTGTACGGGTTGTTGAGCTGCTTGGGCAGGTAGGCGATCTTGAGGCCTTCCTTGAGTTTCGCGTTCGGGTCGGCGGCGCCGGACTGCGCGGCGGCGGGAGCGGAGTCGTCGGCGCTGTCCTTGGTGGTGCCGCCGCAGGCGGCGATGCCGAGGACAAGAAGTGATGCTGCGCCTGCGGAGAGTAGGCGTCGGTGGGAAAGAAGCATGGCGAACTCCTTTGAGGGGGAGATTAAACAGCGGCGGCGCGGCGGAGTTTCCGTCTTTGCCAGGTGGAGCGGATCGAGGTAGCGATATTGGGAAGCAGAACGGAGAGCACGAGCAGGGCGCCGGTGACGATGTTCAGCGCCTGCCCCGACACGTCCTGCAGGCGCAGGGCGTTCTGGAGAGCGGCGAGCAGCACCACGCCGGCCAGGACACCGGGGAGGCTGCCCTTGCCGCCGAAGATGGAGACGCCACCGAGCAGGACCGCGGCGACCACGGCCAGTTCGAGTCCGGCGCCGTTGTCGGCCCGGGCGCTGGAGTAGCGCAGCGTCCACAGCACCCCGACCAGTCCGGCGACCGCGCCGCTGACCACGTACAGCCAGAACTTGGTGCGGGCCACCCGGATGCCGGAGAAGTGCGCGGCCTGGGCGTTCGCGCCGATCGCGTACAGCGAGCGGCCGAACGGGGTCGCGTGCAGGATCACCCCGAAGATCGCCGCGAGGACGACGATCAGGATGAGAACGTTCGGGATCGAGCCACCGCCGAGGGTCCCGGTGACCCAGCCGGTGTAGTTGAACGGGAAGTCCGCGACCGCGCCGTCGCCCAGCACCACGAGCGCGAGGCCGCGGTACAGGGCCAGCGTGCCGATGGTGACCGCCAGCGACGGCAGGCCGAGGCCGGTGACCAGGAAGCCGTTGATCGCACCGAGGATCGCGCCGACGATGATGCAGATCGGGATGATCGACTCGATGGACAGGCCCTGGTTCCACAGGTAGCCCATGATCGAACTGGACAGGCCGAGCGTGCTCGCCACCGACAGGTCGATCTCGCCCGTGACGATGATGAACGTCATCGGCAGCGCGACCAGCACGATCGGCAGCAGGTCCAGGATCAGGAAGGTGAAGTTCCGGCTGGTGCCGAAGTTGGTCACCGAGAACGACGCCACCATGAGCACGAAGACGGTCAGCAGGATGATGATGCTGTCCCAGCTTGACAGCTTCCGCCGTACCTCAGACATGGGAGTCCTTCTTCCGCAGCGACCGGGCGATCCGCACCGCGACCAGGCGGTCCGCGCAGATGGCCAGGATGATCAGGGCGCCGATGATGGCCTGCTGCCAGAACTGGTCGATGTCCAGGACGGTGAGGGAGCTGCCGATCACGGTGAGCAGCAGGGCGCCGAGGCCGGCGCCCCAGACCGTGCCGCTGCCGCCGAAGACCGCCACCCCGCCGACGACCACGGCCGCGACGACGTTCAGCTCCAGGCCGGTGCCGGCGGCCGCGTCGACCGTGCCGAACCGGGCGGCGAAGAGCACCCCGGCCAGGCCGGCCAGCGCGCCGCTGACGATGAACGCGCCGAGCAGGTTGCGGGCCACCTTGATGCCCGCCAGCTCCGCGGCCTGCGGGCTGGAGCCCATCGCGTACAGCTCGCGGCCCACCCGGTAGTTGCGCATCAGCAGCGAGACGCCGCCGACCACCACCAGCGCGATCAGCACCAGCCACGGGATGCCCAGGAGCGAGTCGTTGGCGAAGGTCAGGAAATGCCGGGGCAACTCGTCGGCGTTGACCTGCTGGCCGCCGGCCCAGGAGTAGGTGACGCCGCGAAACATGTAGAGCGTGCCCAGGGTGACCACCAGCGCGGGCACCCGGCCGTAGCGGACCAGGACGCCGTTGAGCAGCCCGGCCACGCCGCCGACGGCGAGTCCGACGGCGACCGCGGCGACCATCGGCAGGCCGGGGTTGGCGCTCATCATGGTCGCGACGGTGAAGGCGCTCAGGCCCAGCACCGACCCGACGGAGAGGTCGATGTTGCGGGTGATCACCACGACGGCCTGCCCGGCGGCCATCACCGCGAGGATCGCCGTGTTCAGCAGGATGTCGCGGATGCTCTGCCCGGACAGGAAGCGCGGGTTGCTGGCGGCGGTATAGACGACCAGCGCCACCAGGGCCAGAATGATGCCTAGCTCGCGGGTCTTGACCAGCCCGCCGACGATCCGGCGCGCGGGTGAGGTGGCGGGGGTGGCCAATGCGGCAGTCATGGTGTCACCTGCTGGCCCATTGCCGCGTACATGACGCTCTCCTCGGTGGCTTCTTCGCGGGTGAGCTGGGCGGCCACGTGACCTTCCCGCAGGACGATGATCCGGTCCGCCATGCCCAGCACCTCGGGCAGCTCGGACGAGACCATGACGACGGCGAGCCCGCGGGCCGCCAGCGACGACATCAGCCGGTGCACCTCGGCCTTGGTGCCGACGTCGATGCCGCGGGTGGGTTCGTCGACGATGAGCAGCTTCGGGTTGGTGGCCAGCCACTTGGCCAGCACCACCTTCTGCTGGTTGCCGCCGGAGAGCGTGCCGACCGGGTCGGAGAGCCGGCCGAGCTTGGTCTGCAGCTGTTGCGTCCAGTTGGTCGCCTCGCGCCGCTCGGCCGCGCCGAACAGCAGGCCGAGCTTGGCCAGCGCGCGGCTGCGCGGCAGGGTCACGTTGCGCTCGACGGAGAGCTCCATGACCAGGCCCTGCTGGCGGCGGTCCTCGGGGACCAGCGCCATGCCGGCCGCCATGGCCGCGCGGGGCGAGCCCGCCTTGAGGGGCTTGCCGAGGAAGCGGACCGAGCCGGTGTCGTACTTGTCGACGCCGAACACCGCCTGCATCACCTCGGAGCGGCCCGCGCCGACCAGCCCGGCCAGCGCGACGATCTCGCCGGCCCGGACGGTGAAGCTGATGTCGCGGAAGACGCCCTCGCGGCCGAGCCCCTCGACCTCGAGCACGGTCTCGCCGGCCTCGGTGTCCTGCTTGGGGAAGA
This sequence comes from Actinoplanes sp. ATCC 53533, assembly GCF_003947245.1. Lineage (NCBI taxonomy): Bacteria > Bacillati > Actinomycetota > Actinomycetes > Micromonosporales > Micromonosporaceae > Actinoplanes > Actinoplanes sp. ATCC 53533. The sequence continues at coordinate 3,456 of NZ_QHHV01000032.1, forward strand.
GCGTGCTCAGGTCGCGCCCGACCATCCGCCGGATCATGTCGTCGACGCTGAGGTCGGCGACGAGTTCGGTGCAGACGTGCTTGCCGTCCCGCATGATCGTGATCCGCTCGCAGAGCGCGGTGATCTCCTCGAAGCGGTGCGAGATGAACATGATCGCGGCGCCCTCGTCGCGCAGCGCGCGGGTGACCGCGAAGAGCCGGTCGACCTCGACGCCGCTGAGCGCGGCGGTCGGCTCGTCCATGATCAGGATGCGGGCCTCGCTGGAGAGCGCCTTGGCGATCTCGACGAGTTGCTGATCGGCGATCGACAGGCCGCGGGCCGGGCGGTCCGGGTCGATGTGCACGCCCAGCCGGGTGAAGAGCCGGGTCGCGTTGCTGTGCATCGCCTTGCGGTCGATCTGCCGGAGCCGGGTCAGCGGCTGGTTGCCCATCGCGATGTTCTCGGCGACGGACAGGTCCGGGAAGAGCGTCGGCTCCTGGTAGATCACCGCGATGCCGGCGGCTTTGGCGTCGGCCGGGCCGGCGAAGTCGATCTCGGTGCCGTTGACGGCGAGCGAGCCGGTGTCCGGCCGGTGCACGCCGGCGAGCATCTTGACGATGGTGGACTTGCCCGCGCCGTTCTCGCCGACCAGGGCGTGCGCCTCGCCCGGGTAGAGCGGAAAGCTCACGCCCTGCACGGCCGCGACGGCGCCGAAGGACTTGGTCACGTCACGCACTTCGAGCAATGCCGGGCTGGGCCGCGACTTGTCGGGCGTTGCCGCCACGGGCCACCTCCGCAAGGGTGTTTGAAATGTTTCATACGCCGTGAGACGAAGGTAGGTGGCGCCGATCACACGTGTCAAGCATCTGGATGAAACCTTTTAGAAACAACCTGCAAAGTGGTACGAGTTGTGCCGTACGATGTCGCTTCAACGTTTCAAAAGGGGGACCTGTGGTCAACGGCAGGACACCGTCGGTCAAGGACGTGGCCCGCTCGGCCGGTGTCTCCCTGGGCACGGTCTCGAACGTGATGAACCGCCCCGAGGTGGTCAGCCCCAGCACCAGGGAGCGGGTCGAGCGGGCGATGGCCGAGCTCGGCTTCGTGCGCAACGAGTCCGCCCGGCAGCTGCGGGCCGGCACCAGCCGCACCCTGGCGTACGTGATGCTGGACGGCAACAACCCGTTCTTCCACGACGTCGCGCAGGGCATCGAGCTCGCCGCCGAGGAGGCCGACCTCTCGCTGTTCATCTGCAACAGCAACGGCCGGGCCGAGCGCGAGGAGATCCACCTCGACCGCCTCATGCAGCAGCGGGTGCAGGGCATCCTGATCACCCCGGTCAACCCGGAGGCGCCGCATCTCGCGGAGGTCAGCCGCCGCGGCATTCCGCTGGTCATAGTGGACAGGGTGGGCGGCGAGTTCTGCTCGGTGTCCGTGGATGACGTGCTGGGCGGCCGGATCGCCGTGGAACACCTGGTCGAGCAGGGGCACACCAGGGTCGCCGTGGTCGGCGGGCCGGAGTCGCTCGGCCAGGTCCGGGAGCGGCTGGAGGGCGCCCGGCAGATCTGGGCCGAGCTGGGCCTGCCGGCCGAGGACCTGATCTACCTGCCGACTGCCGCGCTGACGGTGGCCGAGGGGCGCTCGGCGGGTGAACGGCTCGCCGGCATCCCGACCCGGCGTCGCCCGACCGCCGCGTTCTGCGCGAACGACCTGCTCGCGCTGGGGCTGCTGCAGCAGACCATCGGCGCGGGCTTGCGGGTGCCGGAGGAGCTGGCCATCGTCGGTTTCGACGACATCGAGTTCGCCGCCGCGGCCGCGGTGCCGCTGACCTCGGTGCGCCAGCCGCGCCAGGAGCTGGGCCGGGCGGCGGCGCAGCTGGTGCTGGACGAGGCGACCAATCCCGAGCACGTCCACCAGCAGCCGTTGTTCGTGCCCGAGCTGGTCGCCCGGGCCTCCACGGTCGCCCGCTCGCGCGCCTACTGAGCCAAGCGGATCCGCCGCGAAGTATTGACCGGGGCGGCGGACAGCCCGTAACCTCCAGGCAATGTATGAAACGTTTCATGGCCGGTAAAGAGCCGATTGAGGAGCCCATGTCCAACCCCGCAGTCAGCGACCTCCTGGCCCGCAGCAATCGCCTCGGTGCCGACCCGCGCAACACCAACTACGCCGGCGGCAACACCTCGGCGAAGGGGACGGAGACCGACCCCGTCACCAACGCGCCGACCGAACTGGTCTGGGTGAAGGGCTCCGGCGGCGACCTCGGCACGCTGAAGGAGCCCGGCCTCGCGGTGCTGCGGCTCGACCGGCTCCGGGCCCTGGCCGGCGCCTTCCCCGGCGTCGAGCGCGAGGACGAGATGGTCGCCGCGTTCGACTACTGCCTGCACGGCCGGGGCGGCGCCGCCCCCTCGATCGACACGGCCATGCACGGCCTGGTGGACGCGCCGCACGTCGACCACCTGCACCCGGACGCGGGCATCGCGCTGGCGACCGCCGCCGACGGCCCGGCGCTGACCAAGGAGATCTTCGGCGACCGCGTGCTGTGGGTGCCGTGGCGCCGGCCCGGCTTCCAGCTGGGCCTGGACATCGCCGCCGTGCAGCGGGCCAACCCGCAGGCCATCGGGGTCGTGCTCGGCGGGCACGGCATCACCGCGTGGGGCGCCACCAGCGCCGCGTGCGAGGCCAACTCGCTGGAGATCATCAACACCGCCGCGGCCTGGATCGCCGGGCACGGCCGCGAGGCGCCGTTCGGTCCGCTGGTGCACGAGGCCCTGACCGATGAGGTACGGCGGCAGCGCGCGGCCGCCCTGTTCCCGATCGTCCGTGGACTCGCCTCCACCGACCGCCCGCAGGTGGGCCACTACACCGACAGCGAGGTCGTGCTCGACTTCGTCCGCCGGGAGCGGATGCCCGAACTGGCGGCGCTGGGCACCTCCTGCCCGGACCACTTCCTGCGTACCAAGGTCAAGCCGCTGGTGCTGGACACCGCGCCGGAGGCACCCCTCGAAGAGGTCGAGGCCCGGCTCAGGGAGCTGCACGCCGCCTACCGCGAGGACTACCGCGGCTACTACGAACGGCACGCCGACCCGGACAGCCCCGCGATGCGCGGCGCGGACCCGGCGATCGTGCTCATCCCCGGCGTCGGCATGTTCAGCTTCGGCGCGAACAAGCAGACCGCCCGGGTGGCCGGCGAGTTCTACGTCAACGCGATCAACGTGATGCACGGCGCCGAGTCGGTCTCGACCTACGCGCCGATTGACTCCTCGGAGAAGTTCCGGATCGAGTACTGGGCCCTCGAAGAGGCCAAGCTGCAGCGGATGCCGAAGCCGAAGCCGCTGGCCACCCGGGTCGCCTTCGTGACCGGCGGCGGCTCGGGCATCGGCAGGGCGATCGCGCTGCGGCTCGCCGCCGAGGGCGCCTGCGTCGTGGTCGCGGACCGGGACTTCGAGGCCGCCAAGGGGGTGGCGGCCGAGATCGGTGGCCCGGATGTCGCGGTCGCGGTGGCCGCGGACGTGACGTCCGAAGCGGAGATCGGTGCCGCGCTGAAGGACGCCGTGCTGGCGTTCGGCGGGGTGGACCTGGTGGTCAACAACGCCGGGCTGTCGATCTCCAAGCCGCTGCTGGAGACCACCGAGGCCGACTGGGACCTGCAGCACGACGTCATGGCCAAGGGCTCGTTCCTGGTCGCCAAGGCGGCCGCCGCGGTCATGATCGCGCAGGGCCTGGGCGGCGACATCGTCTACATCTCCAGCAAGAACTCGCTCTTCGCCGGCCCGAACAACGTCGCGTACGGCGCCGCCAAGGCCGACCAGGCGCACCAGGTCCGGCTGCTCGCCGCCGAACTCGGCGGGCACGGCATCCGGGTCAACGGCATCAACCCCGACGGCGTGGTCCGCGGCTCCGGCATCTTCGCCGGCGGCTGGGGCGCCAAGCGGGCCGCCGTGTACGGCGTACCCGAATCCGAGCTCGGCGCCTACTACGCCCAGCGCACGCTGCTCAAGCGCGAGGTGCTCCCGGAGCACGTGGCGAACGCGGTGTTCGTGCTCACCGGCGGCGAGCTCTCGCACACGACCGGCCTGCACATCCCGGTGGACGCCGGGGTGGCGGCAGCCTTCCTGCGGTGAAGACCTTCGCGGCGGTCGACCTCGGCGCGTCCAGCGGGCGCGTCATGGTCGGCCGGGCCGGGCCGGGTTCGCTGTCGCTGGCGGCCGTCAACCGGTTCGCCAACGAACCGGTCCGGGCCGGCGGGACGCTGTACTGGGACATCCTCGCGCTGTACCGGGGCGTCCTCGAAGGACTGCGGCTCGCCGGGCCGGTCGACGGCATCGGCATCGACTCGTGGGCGGTGGACTACGGGCTGCTCGACGCGACCGGGGCATTGCTCGGCAATCCGGTGCATTACCGGGACGCTCGCACCGACGGCGCGGCCGCCCGGGTCGCCGCGGTTGTCGGCGAGGACAAGCTCTACGCGCTGACCGGCCTGCAGAAGCTGCCGTTCAACACGATCTACCAGCTCGTCGCGGCCGCCGGCACGCCGCAGTTCGAGGCGGCCCGGCAGCTGCTGATGATCCCGGACCTTCTGACGTACTGGCTGACCGGCGAGCGGGGCGCGGAGTTCACCAACGCCTCCACGACGCAGCTGCTGGACCTGCGCACCGGCGAGTGGGCCACGGAGCTGATGAGCTCGCTCGGGATCCGGCCGGCGCTGTTTCCGCCGCTGCGGGCGCCGGGCACGGTCATCGGTCCGGTCCTGCCGTCGCTGGGCATCGGCACGCCGGACGTCATCGCGGTGGGTTCGCACGACACCGCGTCAGCGGTGGTCGGGGTGCCGGCGGCTGCCGAGAACTTCGCCTACATCTCCTGCGGCACCTGGTCGCTGGTCGGGGTGGAGCTGGACGCGCCGGTGCTGACGGAGGCCTCGCGGCTGGCCAATTTCACCAACGAGGGCGGCGTCGACGGGACAGTCCGCTACCTGCGCAACGTGATGGGGCTCTGGCCGCTGCAGGAATGCCTGCGGGAGTGGGGCTCGCCCGACCTGCCCGCGCTGCTCCGCGAGGCCGCCGCGGTGCCCGCCTTCCAGGCCGTTGTCGACCTGGACGACCCGATCTTCCTGGCGCCGGGAGACATGGTCGGCCGCCTGACCCAGGTCAGCGAGCGCGCACCGGCCGGGCCGGCGGAGCTGGTGCGATGCATTCTGGACAGCCTGGCGCTGGCTCACCGGCGTGCGGTGCGGCAGGCCCAGGAGCTGTCCGGGCGGCACGTCGACGCGGTGCACATCGTCGGCGGCGGCGCCCGCAACGAGCTGCTCTGCCAGCTGACCGCGGACGCCTGCGGGCTGCCCGTGCTGGCCGGCCCGGTCGAGGCGACCGCGCTGGGCAACGTGCTGATCCAGGCCCGCGCGGCCGGAGCGATCAGCGGTGATCTCTCGGCACTACGGGCACTGTTGCGGCAGACTCAGCAGATCGTGCGGTATGAGCCGCGCGGCGACCCGGCCGCGTGGCAGGCGCTCGAACGCCGACTGGAGGCCTGACGTGCGCATCGCCTTGTTCGTGACCTGCCTGGCCGACACCATGTTTCCGGCCGCGGCCAAGGCGACCGTGCGGCTGCTGGAGCGGCTCGGCCACGAGGTGGTCTTCCCGGAAGGGCAGACCTGCTGCGGCCAGATGCACATCAACACCGGCTACCAGAAGGACGCGCTCCCGCTGGTCCGCCGGCACGTCAAGACCTTCGCCCCGTACGACGTGGTGGTTGCCCCGTCGGGGTCGTGCGTGGGTTCGGTGCGGCACCAGCACGCGATGGTGGCCCGGTCGGCCGGGGACGAGGGGCTGGCCGCGCGGGCGGAGGACGTCGCCTCGCGGACCTACGAGCTGTCCGAGCTGCTGGTCGACGTGCTCGGCGTGGAGGACGTCGGTGCGTATTACCCGCATCGGGTGACGTACCACCCGACCTGCCACTCGCTGCGGATGATCCGGGTCGGGGACAAGCCGCAGCGGCTGCTGCGGCAGGTCCGCGGGCTGGAGCTGGTCGAGTTGGCCGCGGCCGACCAGTGCTGCGGTTTCGGCGGTACGTTCGCCCTCAAGAACGCCGACACCTCGACCGCGATGCTGGCCGACAAGATGCGCCACGTGCTCGACACCAAGGCGGAGGTCTGCACCGCCGGCGACTCGTCCTGCCTGATGCACATCGGCGGCGGCCTGTCCCGGCTCGACGCCGACGTCCGGACCGTGCACCTCGCCGAGATCCTAGCCGCGACGGAGGCTGCCTCATGAGCACGTTCTTAGGGATGCCGACGACCGCGCCGCGAGGGGTGGGCAACCTGCGCGGCGACGAGTCGTTCCCGGCCGCCGCGCACAAGGCCCTCGGCAACGCCCAGCTGCGCCGCAACCTCGGGCACGCCACCGCGACGATCCGGGCGAAGTCCGGCGCGGTCATCGACGAGCTGCCCGACTGGCAGGAGCTGCGGACGGCCGGCTCGGCGCTGAAGGCCGACACCATGGCCCGGCTCCCCGAGCTGCTGCTGCAGCTGGAGGAGAACGTCACCGCGGCCGGTGGCGTCGTGCACTGGGCCGCGGACGCCAACGAGGCCAACCGGATCGTGGCGGAGCTGGTCCGGGCCACCGGCGAGGACCGGGTCATCAAGGTCAAATCGATGGCCACCCAGGAGATCGGCCTCAACGAGGCGCTGGAGGCGGCCGGCATCGAGCCGGTCGAGACCGACCTGGCCGAGCTGATCGTCCAGCTCGGCCACGACAAGCCCAGCCACATCCTGGTGCCGGCGATCCACCGCAACCGCGCCGAGATCCGCGAGATCTTCCTGCGCGAGATGCCCGGCGTCGACCCCGCGCTGACCGACGAACCGGTGATCCTGGCCGGGGCCGCCCGGCGCTATCTGCGCGAGACGTTCCTGAGCACGAGGGTCGCGGTGTCGGGGGCCAACTTCGCCATCGCGGAGACCGGCACGCTGGCCGTGCTGGAGTCCGAGGGCAACGGCCGGATGTGCCTGACCCTGCCGGAAACGCTGATCACCGTCATGGGCATCGAGAAGCTCGTGCCGACCTGGCAGGACCTCGAGGTATTCCTGCAGCTGCTGCCGCGGGCGTCGACCGGGGAGCGGATGAACCCGTACACGTCGATGTGGACCGGGGTGACACCCGGCGACGGGCCGCAGAATTTCCACCTGGTGCTGCTCGACAACGGGCGCAGCGCGGTGCTGGCCGACGAGGTCGGCCGCCAGGCGCTGCACTGCATCCGCTGCTCCGCCTGCCTCAACGTCTGCCCGGTCTACGAGCGGACCGGCGGGCACGCGTACGGGTCGGTCTACCCGGGCCCGATCGGGGCGGTGCTGTCGCCGCAACTGACCGGGGTCGAGGACAACGCTTCGCTGCCGTACGCGTCGTCGCTCTGCGGTGCCTGTTTCGACGCCTGCCCGGTGAAGATCGACATCCCCTCGATCCTGGTCCACCTGCGGAACGAGGTGCCCCATCCGCGCACCGAGCAGGCGATGATGCGCGCCGCGGCGTACGCGATGGACCACCCGAAGCTCTACGAGGCCGCGCAGCATGCCGCGAAGCTGAGCAAGGTGGCCGGCCGGCGGCTGCCGCCGCCGCTCAGCGGCTGGACGGCCAGCCGGGATCTGCCCGAACCGCCGGCCGAGACCTTCCGCGACTGGTGGGCGAAGCGATGAGCGGCCGGGAGCTGATGCTGAGCCGGATCCGGGCCGCGCTCGGCGACACCGCGCCGCCGGCCACGATCCCGCGCGACTACCGCCGCGGCGACCGGGTGGCCGACCTCGACCTGCTGGTGGAACGGCTGGAGGACTACAAGGCGGTGGTGCACCGCGGCGTCTCGATCGCGGAGACGGTGGCCGCCCTGGCTCCCGCGCCGCTGATCGTGCCGCCCGGCATCGACCCCGGGTGGCTGCCGGACGGGGTGGAGGTGCTGCGCGACGAGGGACTGAGCGCCGACACGCTGGCCGTCGCCGGGGGAGTGCTCACCGCCGCCACCGTCGCCGTCGCGGAGACCGGGACGATCGTGCTCGACGGCTCGCCCGACCAGGGCCGGCGGATCATCTCGCTCCTGCCGGACCTGCACATCTGCGTGGTACGGGCGGACCAGGTCGTCGCCTCCGTGCCCGAGGCGCTGGCCCGGCTCGACCCGCGCCGCCCGCTCACCTGGATCAGCGGCCCGTCCGCCACCAGCGACATCGAGCTCAACCGCGTCGAGGGGGTCCACGGGCCCCGCCGCTTGCACGTCATCGTCACGGAGGCCCGCAATGACTGATCTCCTGCCCGTCAAGCAGCGGCGCAAGACCCGGATCGGGCTGGTCGCGGGCGGACTCGGCACGTACTGGCCGCAGTTCCCCGACCTGCTGCCGCAGTTGCAGGAGTCGGCCCGCTACGTCTCGCAGCGGTTCCAGGACATGGACGCCGAGGTCACCGACGTCGGCTTCATCTCCGACGCGCAGGAGGGCGCCGCCGCCGCGGAGAAGCTGCGGGTGGCCGACTGCGACCTGATCGTGCTGTTCCTGACGACGTACCTGACCGCCTCGATGGTCCTGCCGATCGCCCAGCGCGCCAACACGCCGGTGCTCGTCATCGACCTGCAGCCGACCGAGAAGATGGACCACGCATCCTTCGACACCGGTGCCTGGCTGGCCTACTGCGGGCAGTGCCCGGTGCCGGAGATGGGCAACACGTTCCGCCGGGCCGGGATCCCGTTCCGCTCGGTCTCCGGCTGGCTGCGGCAGGAGTCGGCCTGGCGCCGGATCGGCCAGTGGATCCGGGCCGCGCACGTGCGCGCGGCCCTGCGGCACGCCCGGCACGGCCTGATGGGCCACGTCTACCCGGGCATGCTGGACGTCTCGACCGACCTGACGCTGCTGCCGGTGACCTTCGGCTCGCACGTCGAGGTGCTGGAATTCGACGACCTGCGCCAGCGCGTCGAGAAGGTCACCGAGGCCGAGACGAGGGCCCGGATGGACCTGGCGCGGGAGATCTTCACGCTGGACGACACGGTGCGGGAAGAGGACTTCGCCTGGGGCGCGACCGTCTCCGTCGCCCTGGACCGCCTGGTCGAGGACTTCGAGTTGGACAGCGTCGCGTACTACCACCGCGGCCTCGACGGCGAGCAGCACGAACGGCTGGGCGCCGGGATGATCCTCGGCGCCTCCCTGCTCACCGCCCGCGGCATCCCGGTCACCGGCGAGTACGAGTTGCGCACGACCGTGGCGCAGCTCGCCACCCAGGCCGTCGGCGCCGGCGGCTCGTTCTGCGAGCTGCAGGCGCTGAACTTCGAGGACAACGTGGTGGAGATGGGCCACGACGGCCCGGCCCACCTGGCGGTCAGCGCCCGCGATCCGCTGCTCCGCGGCCTCGGCGTCTATCACGGCAAACGCGGCTGGGGCGTCAGCGTCGAATTCGACGTCCGGCCCGGCCCGGTCACCCTGCTGGGACTCGGCCAGGACCGGGACGGCTCGCTGTCGTTCATCGCCGCCGAGGGCACGGTCGTGCCGGGCCCGCTGCTGGCGATCGGCAACACGACCAGCCGCGTCGACTTCGGCCGCGACCCGGGCGAATGGGTGGACGACTGGAGCGCCTCCGGCGTGGGCCACCACTGGTCGTTGTCGCTGGACCACCGGGCGGCGGACTACAAGGCGGCGGCCAGCCTGCTGGGAATCGACTTCCGGCAGGTGTAGGAGATCCCGCTCGGCCGACCATGTCGTTCCCCGTGCCGCACACTGGTGCGGGAGGTGGCGAGGGAGGCGGCGGGGCATGGCTCGGGGACAACTGAGGATCTTCCTCGGCGCGGCGCCGGGCGTCGGCAAGACGTACACGATGCTCCAGGAGGCCAGCCGGCGCGCCGGGCGCGGCGCCGACGTGGTGGTCGGCCTGGTCGAGACGTACGGGCGCCGGCACACAAGTGCGATGCTGGGCGACCTGGAGGTGCTGCCGCGCCGCACGGTCGCCCACCGCGGGGCCGAGTTCACCGAGCTGGACCTCGACGCGGTCCTGGCCCGCCGGCCGGAGCTGGTGGTGGTGGACGAGCTCGCACACACCAACGTGCCCGGGGCGCGGCACGCCAAGCGCTGGCAGGACGTGCATGAGCTGCTCGACGCGGGCATCGACGTGCTGACCACGGTGAACGTGCAACACCTGGAGTCGCTCAACGACGTGGTCGCGCAGATCACCGGCGTGCGGCAGCGCGAGACGGTGCCCGACGGCGTGGTCCGGGCGGCGGAGCAGGTCGAGCTGGTCGACCTGACCCCGGAGGCGCTGCGGCGGCGGATGGCGCACGGCGACATCTACCGGCCGGAGCAGGTCGACGCGGCGCTGGGAAACTACTTCCGGGCCGGCAACCTGACCGCGTTGCGCGAGCTGGCGCTGCTGTGGCTGGCGGACAAGGTCGAGGAGCAGCTCGACGCCTACCGCGCCGACCATGGGATCAGCGCCACCTGGGAGACCCGCGAGCGGGTCGTCGTGGCGCTGACCGGCGGGCCCGAGGGGGAGACGCTCATCCGCCGCGCCGCCCGGATCGCCGCCCGCGGCAGGGGCGCCGACCTGATGGCCGTGCACGTCACCCGCGACGACGGGCTGGCCGGCGCCGACCCGGCGACCCTGTCCCGGCAGCGGGTGCTGGTGGAGAGCCTGGGCGGTTCCTACCACCAGGTGATCGGCGCGGACGTGGCCCGCGCGCTGCTCGAGTTCGCCCGGGCGGTGAACGCGACCCAGATCGTGCTCGGTGCCTCCAGCCGGGGCCGGTTCGCCCAGCTCCTCGCGGCGGGCGTCGGCGCCACCACGGCCGCGCTGTCCGGCACGATCGATGTGCACCTGGTGGCGCACGAGCGGACCGCGCGCGGCGTCCGAAACCGGCGAGTGCCGGTCGCGTTGTCCCGGGGGCGCCGGCTGGCCGGCTTCGCCACTGCCGTGGTCGGGCTGCCCGCGCTGACCGGCCTGCTGCGGCTCGCGCCGGCGCTGTCGCTGACCACCGACATTCTGCTGGTGCTCGTGATGGTCGTGGGGGTGGCGCTGATCGGCGGCCTGGGGCCCGCGCTGTTCACGGCGGTCGCCGGGTCGCTCCTCCTGAACTGGTTCTTCACCCCGCCGTTCGGCAACCTGATGATCGACGAACCGGACAACCTGCTGGCTCTGGTGATCTTCGTGGTGGTGGCGATCGCGGTGAGCTGGGTGGTCGACCAGGCGGCCCGGCGCACGACGCAGGCGGCCCGGGCCGGGGCGGACGCGCAGACCCTGGCGATGGTCGCGGGCAGCGTGCTGCGGGGCACCCGTCCGCTGCCGGCGCTGCTGGAGCGGCTGCGCGAGACGTTCACCCTGCGGTCGGTGACCCTGCTGGAGGCGGGCGTTGTGGTCGCGTACGCCGGGGACCAGCCGTGCACCAGCCCGGCCGACGCGGATGCCGAGGTCAAAGTGGACGACGACCTGGTGATGCTGCTGCGGGGCCGGCCGCTGGCCGCCGCCGACCGGCGCATCGTGGAGGCCTTCGCGGCGCAGTCGGCGGTCGCCCTGCGGCAGGAGCGGCTGGCGGAGGAGGCCGCCGCCGCGAAACCGCTGGCCGAGACCGACCGGATGCGCACGGCGCTGCTGGCGGCGGTGAGTCATGACCTGCGGACGCCGCTGGCCGCGGCGAAGGCCTCGGTGGCGAGCCTGCGCAGCGCGGACGTGCACTTCGACGCCGACGACCGCGCGGAGTTGCTGGCGACCGCGGACGAGTCGCTGGACCGCCTGACCGGCCTGGTCAGCAACCTGCTGGACATGAGCCGGCTGCAGGCCGGTGCGCTGGGCGTGACGATCCTCGCGGTGGGTGCGGAGGAGGTCGTGCCGCGCGCGCTGGACGACCTCGGCCCGGCCGGCCGGGCCGTGGTCACCCACCTGCCCGGCCACCTGCCCGCCCTGGCCGCCGACCCCGGTCTGCTGGAGCGGGTGCTGGTAAACCTGATCGGCAACGCGCTGCGCTACAGCCCGCCGGACCGGCCGCCGGCCGTCACGGCCGGCGCGCTGGGGGACCGGGTCGAGCTGCGGGTCATCGACCACGGGCCGGGCATCCCCGCGGACCGCTGGGAGCACGTGTTCCTGCCGTTCCAGCGCCTGGGCGACCGTGACAACCACACCGGGGTCGGCCTCGGGCTGGCGCTGTCGCGAGGGCTCACCGAGGCGATGGGCGGCACGGTGGTGCCGGAGGAGACCCCGGGCGGCGGCCTGACGATGGTCATCACCCTGCCAGGCGTGCCGTGACCCGCGAGAACCCCTAGCGTGGGCGGTCGGGGAGCAGCCGCTCCTCGTGGTCGAGTTCGCGTTCGAGCACCCGCAGGCCCTCGTCGGAGAGCCGGTCCGCGTCGCGCCAGCGCAGCAGCTCCTCGCGCTGGGCGTCGATCACCGCGCGGCGCACCCGCAGGCCCGCCTCGTATTGCGGGGAGACCGGCACCTCGTCCGAGTCGGACTGGTCGAGCAGGTCCAGCCGGCGCTGGTAGCGCTCCAGCCGGTGGCCCAGTTGCTTGCGCATCGCCTCGATCGCGACGTCCTCGATGTCGTCGTGCTTCTCGTGGTCGATCTCGTCGATGCGGTCCAGCGCCGCCTGCACCGAGGCCGAGCGGGCCTCGTTGCGCAGCCGCACCTTGTCGGCCTCGTTGGCCCGCAGGCCGAGCATCCGCACCAGCGGGGCGAACGTGAGGCCCTGGCCGACCAGGGTCACCAGCACGACGACGAACGCGCAGAACAGCAGCAGGTTTCGGTCCGGGAAGGGCGCACCGCCCTCGGCCGTCAGGGGCACGGTGAAGATGGCCGCGAGGGTGATGACGCCGCGGGTGCCGGCCCAGCTCAGGGCGGTGATCTCCTTGCCATTGAGCCGGCGTTCCCGTTCCCGGCCGCGCTGTTCGTTCTTGTCGTTGGTGCCGCCGAGCCGGGTGTGCAGGGAGATCGGCAGCATCTGCGTCAGCACCAGGAACAGCGGGCGCAGTAGCAGCACCACGCCGACCGAGACGGCGACCGCGATGACGATCGTCGACGTCTCGTACTGCGACAGCCCCCGGATCACGTTCGGCAGCTGCTGGCCGATCATCAGGAAGACCAGCCCTTCCAGCAGGAAGTCGACCAGCCGCCAGACCGCGCTGACCTGCAGCCGGCTCGCGCCCGAGCCCAGCCTGGGCATGTCGTGCCCGACGATCAGCCCGGCGACCACCACGGCGAGCACGCCGGAGACGTGCACCCGCTCGGCCAGCAGGTAGGCGACGAACGGGGTGACGAGCGAGATGGCGTTGGCGATCAGCGGGTCCTGCATGATCGGACGGGCGGCCCGGACACCGTAGGCGACCACGATGCCGGCGATCACCCCGCCCGCTGCCATGATCACGAACTCGCCCACCGCGGAGGTGAAGGAGAAGCTGCCGTTCGCGGCGGCCGCCAGCGCGACGCTGAGCAGGGTCAGCGCGGTCGCGTCGTTGAGCAGACCCTCGCCCTGGATCAGGGTGACGATGTTGCGGGGCAGGCCGATCCGCTTGCCGATCGCGAGCGCGGCCACCGGATCGGGGGGCGCCACCGCGGCGCCCACCGCCACCCCGGCGGCCAGCGTGGCGCCGGCCACGAAGAAGTGGAAGCCGAATCCGATGAGCAGGGCGGTGAGCAGCACCAGCACCACGGAGAGGCTGATCACCGTCCGCAGGTTCCGGCGGATGTCGACCAGCGACGAGTCCAGCGCCGCGCTGTAGAGCAGCGGCGGGAGAATGAGGGTCAGGACCAGGTGGGGTTGCAGCTCGATGTTGTCACCGGGCAGGACGGAATAGACGATCCCGGTGATCGTCAGCAGCGCGGCGGCGGGCAGACCGGTCTTACCGGCGACCCACCGCATCGCGACCACCGCGGCGACACCGGCGAGAATGAACAGCAACGTCGTCTCGACTTTCACCCGGCACATTCTCCCGGACGGCGGCCGATCCCGCGCTCATGATCGAACGTGGCCCGGGTCTCCCACATCCGCGGAGACCCGGGCCCTCGATCGATCAGTACCGGTAGTGGTCCGGCTTGTACGGGCCCTCGACGTCGAGGCCGAGGTATTCCGCCTGCTTCTTGGTCAGCGTGGTGAGCCGGACGCCGAGCGCGTCCAGGTGCAGCCGCGCGACCTTCTCGTCCAGGTGCTTCGGCAGCACGTAGACCTGCTTCTCGTACGCGTCGGGCTTGGTCCAGAGCTCGATCTGGGCCATCACCTGGTTGGTGAAGGAGTTTGACATGACGAAGCTGGGGTGCCCGGTGGCGTTGCCCAGGTTCATCAGCCGGCCCTCGGAGAGCACGATGACCGCGTGCCCGTCCGGGAAGCGCCACTCGTGCACCTGCGGCTTGATCTCGACCTTCTCGATGCCCGGGACCTTGGCCAGCCCGGCCATGTCGATCTCGTCGTCGAAGTGGCCGACGTTGCCGACGATCGCGTTGTGCTTCATCTGCGCCATGTGCTCGGGCGTGATGATGTCCTGCCCACCGGTGGTGGTGATGAACAGGTCGGCCTCGGCGACGACGTCCTCGATCCGGACGACCTGCATGCCGTCCATCGCGGCCTGCAGCGCGCAGATCGGGTCGATCTCGGTGACCACGACGCGGGCACCCTGGCCGCGCAGCGTCTCGGCGGAGCCCTTGCCGACGTCGCCGTAGCCGCAGACCACGGCGAGCTTGCCGCCGAGCATCACGTCGGTGGCCCGGTTCAGGCCGTCGACCAGCGAGTGCCGGATGCCGTACTTGTTGTCGAACTTGCTCTTGGTGACCGCGTCGTTGACGTTGATCGCCGGGAAGAGCAGCTCGTTCGCCTTGGCGAACTTGTAGAGGCGGGCCACGCCGGTGGTGGTCTCCTCGGTGACGCCGCGGATCTCGCCGGCGATCCGGGTGAACAGCTGCGGGTCCGACGCCAGGCTGCGGCGCAGGGTGTCGAGGATGATCGTGTATTCGTGGACGTCCTCGGCGGTCGTCGCGGGGACCGCGCCGGCCTTCTCGAACTCGACGCCCTTGTGCACGAGCAGGGTGGCGTCACCACCGTCGTCCAGGATCATGTTCGGGCCCTGGCCGTCGGCGAACTTGAACAGCTGCTCGGTGCACCACCAGTATTCCTCCAGCGTCTCGCCCTTCCAGGCGAAGACCGGGGTGCCGGTGGGGGCCTCGACCGTGCCCTCGGGGCCGACGACGATCGCGGCGGCGGCCTCGTCCTGCGTCGAGAAGATGTTGCAGGAGACCCAGCGGACGTCCGCGCCGAGGGCCACGAGGGTCTCGATGAGCACGGCGGTCTGGATGGTCATGTGCAGCGAGCCGGCGATGCGCGCGCCGCGCAGCGGCTTGGTGTCGGCATATTCCGCGCGGATGGACATCAGGCCCGGCATCTCGTGCTCGGCCAGGCGCATCTGGTGGCGGCCGAACTTGGCCAGGGACAGGTCGGCCACGGCAAAGTCGAGGCCGTTGCGCTGCTGAAGACGATCGTTCATGAAGAAGGGCACCCCCCTCATCGGGAGGCGCCCTTGCGACTGTGACCCGGGGGCCGAGCGTGGCGGATCTCCGTGTGCACGGATTCCGTCGCAGCGCCTCTCGGCCGGGGCTGGCGCCGCTTTCGGCGCTCGTCCACCATACCGAACCAGACCCAAGATCGCCTCTGCGACCCGGATCTCAGGCCCGGCGTTCCTCCTGGTCACGCAGGGCCTTTTCGAATTGTGGCGTGTCCCACTTCTCGGAAAGCGCCTGGAGCAGCAGTTCCG
Organism: Actinoplanes sp. ATCC 53533; assembly: GCF_003947245.1. Classification (NCBI taxonomy): domain Bacteria; kingdom Bacillati; phylum Actinomycetota; class Actinomycetes; order Micromonosporales; family Micromonosporaceae; genus Actinoplanes; species Actinoplanes sp. ATCC 53533. The sequence goes on from NZ_QHHV01000032.1 coordinate 19,165, forward strand.
CCTGGGTCTGCGGGGCCAGGCCGCCGATCGGCTGGTCGTGGTCGAGGTTGGTGGGGAACGCGTAGCCCTCCGCGGCGGCCGCCACCACGTTCGCCACGTTGCCGGCGAAGTCCCGCAGCACCGGATAGAGGGCCCGGCACATCGCCGTCCGGTCGACCGTCTCCATGGCCCGGCCGAATGCCGAGGACACCTGCAGCAGGTTCGCCATCCGCCGGACGTCCGCGCTGCGGTTGGTGCCCGCGCCGTGGAACAGCGCCGGGTTGAAGAACGCCGCGTCGCCCTTCGCCAGCGGCAGTTGCACGTGGTTGTCCTCGAAGTAGGCGGTGAACTCGGCGAGGTGGAACGCCACGTAGCCGGCCGGATACTTCTGCGAGTGTGGCAGGTACAGCGTCGGTCCGGTCTCCACCGGCATGTCGACGTGTGCGACCGCGCCCTGCAGGGTCAGCGCGGGCGACAGCCGGTGGACGTGCGCGGGGAATTCCTCGGCCTGCTGCTGGGACATGAAGCCGAGGTGGTAGTCGCGGTGGGCGACCTGGGCCTGGCCGCCCGGGTTGACCACGTTGGGCTGGGAGGTGATCTGGTAGCCGCGGCCCAGCCAGGCCGACGAGATCAGCGCCAGGGTGTCGTTGGCGTAGTAGTCGGCGAAGGTCGCCGGGTCGCGGACCGCGAACTTGTCCACCGCGCCCCAGATCCGGTCGTTGGCGCCCGGTTTGGCGAAGTGGTCGCCGCGGACCACGCCGGCCGCCCGCTGCTCGGCGATCATCGCGGTGAAGACCGCGGTGGCGCGGTCGACCACGGCCGGGTCGAAGGCACCCCGGAAGACCACGATGCCGGGGCCGTCCAGCAGGGCCCGGGCCAGCTCGGACCGCACCTCCCGGCGGTCCGCGTCGAGGATCTCCGGGTCGTAGATCAGCACGTTCTGCCGCACCTCGGCGGCGTGCGGGTAGTCGGCCCGGTCGGTCTGCTGCTCGACCAGGGCCCGGAAGTCGTCGAGGCGGCAGTCGGCCGCCGAGAACCAGGTAGTCATGCAGCCAGGCTAGGTCCGCTAACAACATCAAAGTCCCTTGAAAACACCTCAAAGAACCCTCATCGTGTACGGGGTGAAGCATCCGTACCGGATCCGCGAGATCGCCGCCCAGTCCGGCCTGAGCCCCGCCACGGTGGACCGGGTGCTGCACGCCCGTGGCGGCGTCCGGTCGAGCACGGTCCGCGAGGTCGAGCAGGCCATCGCCGATCTGGACCGGCAGCAGTCGCAGCTGCGCCTCGGCGGCCGCACCTTCATGGTCGACGTCGTCGTGCACGCGCCGCAGCGGTTCTGCACAGCCGTGCGCACCGCCCTCGAGGCCGAGCTGCCGACGATGCGCCCGGCCGTCATCCGGTCCCGTTTCCACTTCCTCGACAGCCCGGCGGTCGGTGACCTGGTCGGCGTGCTCGACCGGGTGAGCCGCAAGGGTTCGCACGGCGTCATCCTCAAGGCCCCCGATGTGCCCGAGGTGGTCGCGGCGGTGGCCCGGCTGACCGGGCGCGGCACGCCGGTCGTGACCCTGGTGACCGACCTGCCCACCAGCGCGCGGGCCGCGTACGTGGGCATCGACAACCGCGCGGCCGGCGCGACCGCCGCCTACCTGGTGCAGCAGTGGCTCGCGGACCGGGCCGGCGAGGTGCTGGTGGTGCGCGGGCACAGCTCGTTCCGGGGCGAGGACGAGCGGGAGATGGGCTTCCGGGCCGAGATGCGGGCGCGCAACGCGGGGCGGCGGCTGCTGGAGGTCGTGGACGCCGAGGACCGGGCGGACGCCGTACGCATCGGCACCCGGGAGGTCCTGGCCGCGAACCCGGCCGTCCGCGCGGTGTATTCGCTCTATGCCGGCGCCGGCGGCAACGCCGCGGTCGTCGACGCCTTCGACCGGCAGGGCCGCTCCTACGACGTGTTCGTCGCGCACGACCTCGACGGGGAGAACACGGCGCTGCTGCGCGAGCGCCGGCTCTCCGCGGTGCTGCACCACGACCTGCGGATGGATCTGCGCCGGGCCTGCCAGGTGGTGATGCAGGCGCAGGGCGCGCTGCCCGGCCCGGTGCGCTCCAACCCCTCCGCGATCCAGGTGATTACGCCGCACAACGCGCCGCCGGCGGAATTTTGACCCGGCTGTCCGGAACGGCGCTGCCCGTTCGTCACGGTGGTGACATCACGACCAGAGGGAGCACTGACATGAAGTACATGATGTTCGTCTGCACCGACACCGAGCCGGAGACCGACGAGGCCCGGATCCCCGACATCCACGGCTGGGTCGCGGAGAACGACGCCGCCGGGCGGCGGGTGCAGGGCAGCGTGCTCGGGTCGGCCGCGGCGGCCACGACGGTCCGGGTACGCGGCGGCGAACTGCTCGTCTCCGACGGCCCGTTCGCCGAGACGAAGGAGGTCATCGTGGGCTTCGACATCCTCGAATGCGCCGACCTGGACGAGGCGATCGAGGTGGCCCGCGCCCACCCGATGGCCTGGACCGGCCGGATCGAGCTGCGGCCGTTCGTGGACCTGGACGACTGAGTTGCCCGACGCCAGGCAGACGGTCGCCGACGCCGGTGCGGATTCGTACCCGCGGATCGTCGCCGCGCTGATCCGGATCACCGGCGACTGGACCCTGGCCGAGGACTGCGCCCAGGAGGCGCTGACGCACGCCCTGGAGCGCTGGCCGCGAGACGGGGTGCCGGCGAACCCGGGCGGATGGCTGATGACGGTCGCGCGCAACCGGGCGATCGACGTGCTGCGGCGCGCGACGGTCGAACGCCGCAAGCTGCGGGACCTGGCCCTGCTGACGGCACCCGTCGCCGACCACGGGGAGGAGGAGGTCGTGGACGACCGGCTGCGGCTCATCTTCACCTGCTGCCACCCCGCGCTGGCGCTGGAGGCCCGGGTCGCGCTGACCCTGCGGACCATCGCCGGCGTGCCGACCGCCGACATCGCTCGCGCGTTCCTGGTCACCGAATCGACCATGACCCGGCGCCTGACCAGGGCCAAAGCCAAGATCGCCACGGCCGGCATCCCGTACCGGGTGCCGGCCGGGCGGGCGCTGGCCGAGCGGCTGCCGGGGGTGCTGGCCGTGCTCTACCTGCTCTTCACCCGGGGGTACGACGCGGACGGCGAACCGGCGTTCGCGGCCGAGGCCATCCGGCTGACCAGGCTGCTCGCCGCGCTGATGCCCGAGGAGCCGGAGATCGCCGGGCTGCTCGCGCTCTGCCTGCTCCAGCACTCCCGGCGGGCCGCGCGCCGGGACGCCGACGGCAACCTGCGCACGCTCGACCAGCAGGACCGCTCCCGCTGGGATCACGCGGCGATCGCCGAGGCACGCGCCCTGCTGCCCGCGACCGCCGGCCCGTACGCGTTACAGGCCCGCATCGCCGCCTGCCACACCACGACGCCGACCGACTGGCCGGCCGTGGCGGGGCTGTACGACCGGCTGTTCCTGCTGCTGCCGACGCCGGTGGTCGCGCTGAACCGGGCGGTGGCACACGGGTACGCCTACGACCCGGCGGCCGGTTTACGGCTGCTGGCCGAGGCGCGCTTCGGTGGTGGGCTCGACGGGTACCCGTACGCCGTGGCCGCGGAGGCCGACCTGACCGCGCGGGCCGGGAACACCGCCCGCGCGGTCACGCTCTTCGAACAGGCCGCCGCGGCGGCGCCGTCCGAGCCCGAGCGGCGGGCCTTGCTGGCCCGGGCCGAGGAACTCAGCTCCCCGTGACGAGCTCGCACGGGGCTTCCGCCGCGGCTGGGCTCAGCCGAGGATCGCGCGTAGCCGCTCGGCGCTGCGGCGTACGTCGGCGACCGGGCCCTCGTCGCTCGGCTCCGCGGTCAGGATCGTGTCCTGTTCGAGCACCCACCAGCCGTCGTAGTCGTGGCGCCGCAGGGCCGCCGCGACCGCGGCGAAGTCGATGTCGCCGTCGCCGATCGGCCGGTACATCCCGGCGGCCACCGCGTCGGTGTAGGTGCGCTGCCCGGACCGGACCTGCGCGGCGATGCTGTCGTCGACGTCCTTGGCGTGCACGTGCGCGATCCGGTCGCCGGCGCGCTCGGCCAGCGCCACCGGGTCGGTGCCGCCGATCAGCAGATGCCCGGTGTCCAGGCAGAGCCCGATGCCGCTGCCGGCCAGGACCCGTTCGACCTCGGCGGTCTGCTCGACCATCGTGCCGACGTGCGGGTGCAGCACGGCCGTGAGACCGCGCTCCCGGGCCTGCGCGTCGAGCTTGTCGAGGTTGGTGAGCAGCAGCTGCCAGCCCGCGGCGTCCAGCTCGGGACGGGTGTCGTAGCCGTCCTGGCCGGTCGCCGCCGCCAGCACCACGGTGTCCGCCCCCGCCGCCACGAACCGGTCGAGATCCAGCACCGGCTCGTGCCCGGGGTCGTGCAGGACCACCGGGACGAACCCGCCGACCGCACCCAGGCCCAGCTCCCGCAGGATCTCGTCGGTGGGCAGGAAGCCGTCCGGGCCGAACTCCGTGGCGGTCAGACCCACCTCGCGCATCTCCCGCAGGACCCGTGGGGCGTCGAGCTGGTATCCCCAGCCCGGCACCTCGCAGACACCCCAGGAGATGGGCGCTCCGGCGATCTTCATGCTGCACTCCTCACTTCGCTCAGACGTACGGGCCGGTGTTCCCGCAACGACAACGTGCAGGCCTCGGCGATCCAGCCGGCCTCGACCGCGTCCGCGACCGTGCACGGGCTTTCCCGCGTGCCGGCGACGACCTCGGTGAAGGCGGCCAGTTCGAGCCGATAGGCCGTGGTGAACCGGTCCATGAAGAACGTGTGCGGCGGGCCGGCCGGGAACGCGGCACCCGGCTCGACCGAGCGCAGCGGCAGCTTGTCCTCCAGCCCGACCGCGATGCTGTCGGCGGTGCCGTGCACCTCCAGCCGCACGTCGTAGCCGCGGCCGTTGTACCGGGTGTTGGACACGACGGCGAGGGTGTCGTCGTCCAGCGTCAGGATCGCGGCGGTGGTGGCCGCGTCGCCGATCTCCGCGAAGAGGGCGTCGCCGCGGGTGCTGCCGGTCGCGTACACCTCGACCACTTCGCGGCCGGTCACGTACCGGATGATGTCGAAGTCGTGCACGCTGCAGTCGCGGAAGATTCCGCCGGATCCGGCGAGATAGCCCGCCGGCGGCGGCGCCGGGTCCATGGTCGTCGACCGTACGGTGTGCAGCCGGCCCAGCTCGCCGCCGACGACGGCGGCCCGCGCCGCGGCGAAGCCGGGGTCGAAACGGCGGTTGTAGCCGATCTGCACCGTGGCGCCCGCGCAGTGCCGCAGCACCTCCGCCGCCTCGACCGCGCCCCGGGCCACCGGCTTCTCGCAGAAGACCGGCAGGCCCGACTCGACGGCCGCGAGGATGAGCTGCGGATGCGCGTCCGTGGCGGCGGCGATGACCACGCCGTCGACGCCGCTGCCGAGCAGGGCGGCCGGATCGGCGGCCGGCTCGGCGCCGTACTTCTGGGCGATCCGCTCGGTCACGGCCGGTACGGCGTCCGTGACGACCAGCTCGGTGACCGCGGGCAGCCCGCTCAGCGTCTCGGCGTGGAACGCGCCGATCCGCCCGAGCCCGATGAGTCCGATTCGCATGCTCAAGCCCTTTCTCAGTCCAGTCCACCCTGGACGTTCTGGTCCCAGTCGAGGACGGACCCGGTCACCACGCCGCTGCGCGGGGAGAGCAGGAAGACGACGAAGTCGGCGATCTCGTCGGCCTGTCCGAGCTTGCCCATCGGCAGGGTCTTGGCCGCGCGCTCGCGCCAGCCGTCGTCGGCGGCGTGGAAGGCCCGCTGGGTGGCGTCCTCGCCCTCGGTGTCGGTCCAGCCGATGTCCAGGCCGTTGATCCGGATCCGGTCGAAGCGGTGCGCGTGCGCGGCGTTGCGGGTGAGCCCGGCCAGCCCGGCCTTGGCGGCCACGTACGGCGCCAGGAAGGGCTGCCCGCCCAGCTCCGAGGACGAGATGATGTTGACGATCGTGCCCGGGGCACCCCGGCGGAGCAGGTCGCGGACGACGGCCTGCATCAGGAAGAAGGGACCGCGCAGGTTCACCGCGATGTGCTGGTCGAACAGCTCGGGCGTGGTGTCGAGCAGGGTGCCGCGCGAGGTCAGCCCGGCGGCGTTGACCAGGCAGTCGATCCGGCCGTAGCGGTCGATGGCGGCCTGCACGGAGGCCCGCGCGCTCGCCACGTCGGACACGTCGGCGGGCACGTACGCGCCGCCGAGCTCGGCGGCCAGGGGATCGCCGAGCTCCGCCCGGCGGCCGGTCACGACGACGGTCGCACCCTCGCGGGCGGCGGCCCGCGCGACTGCCGCGCCGACGCCCTGGGTGCCGCCGCTCACCAGGACGACCCGATCACTCAGTAGCGTCACGCCTCTGAGAATGAGCTGGTAACGAGACCGTAACAAGGCGCCGCTTCCATCAAAAACACCTCAAACGATGGCCCGCCGGCGAGCGGGCGGGTCGGCCGAAAGTCTGATTCGCGCGCGCGGAAGTCCCGCTCCGAGCCGATGCGCCGGGACGCCGCATTGGCGAAGCTCATTTTGGATCAGGAGACCGAGGCGCGGAGGGACCACCATGACGATCGACGACGAGAATCGGCCGGCCCGGCAACGGGTCACGCTGACCGACATCAGCTCCCGGGCCTGGGAGCACCCCGCCGACCGTGGCGCCCTGACCGCCCTGCGGGAGCTGCGCGGCTTCGACGACGTGGTGAAGGCCTTCTTCGGCATGTGGAACGAGCGCGGCTTCCGCCTGCAGTATCTGGCCGGCTCGATCCGGGTCGACCACCGCCAGTACCCCCGGGTGTTCCAGCGCTTCACCGAGGCGGCGACGACCCTGGACGTGGCCGAACTGCCCGGCCTGTTCGTCACCCAGTCGCCGATGATCCACGGTCAGGCGATCGGGATGGACAAGCCGTTCATCGTCATCACCAGCGCGGCCGTCGAGAAGCTGGACGACGACGAGCTCCGCGCGCTGCTGGGCCACGAGATCGGGCACGTGCGCAGCGGCCACGCCGTCTACAAGACGATCATGATGATCCTGACGAAGTGGGCGACCAACGTCAGCTGGCTCCCGATCGGCGCCATCGCCCTGCGCGCGATCATCGCGGCGATGTACGAGTGGTGGCGCAAGGCCGAGCTGTCCGCCGACCGTGCGGGCCTGCTCGCCGGCCAGGACCCGGCCGCGTCGACGCGCCTGCTGATGAAGCTGGCCGGCGGCGGCGACCTCAGCCAGATCGACACGGCCGCGTTCCTGGAGCAGGCCGCCGAATACCAGGGCGGCGGCGACCTGCGGGACAGCGTCCACAAGATCAGCATGACGGCGTGGAGCAGCCACCCGGTGCCCGTGGCCCGCGCGGCCGAACTGCGCCGCTGGGTCGACTCGGGCGAGTACAGCCGGATCCTCGGCGGCGACTACCCGCGGCGCGACTCCGACGGCAACGCCTCGGTGACCGGCGACGTGAAGGCGGCGGCGAGCCATTACCGGGAGTCGTTCCAGAACTCCCAGGACCCGCTGGTGACGCTGGCCCGCCGGGTGTCCGGCGGGGCGGCCGACCTCGGCGACTGGGCCGGCACCCAGGCCGGCAAGGCACGGGCCTGGGCGAGCTCGGCGGCGGACGCGGCAGGACGGGCGGCGCGCCGGGAGAGTCGCCCGGCCGACGACGCTCCGGCCGACCGTCCGAACGGCGAGAACCCGCCGGCCTGACCAGGAATGCCCGCACACCGGTCCCCGCACCGGCCGCGCGGGCACTCCTCGCCCGCGCGTCCKRWAYCCSACGCCGCCGCGCGGGCGCTCCGCAGCCTCGCCCGCGTCCTAAAATCGAGCCGTGCAGACTCGTGCCGGAACCCCACGACCCATCACCCGCTACGGGCATCCCGTCCTGCATCGGCGCTGCGCCGACGTGACGGTCTTCGACGAGGAGCTGCAGCGGCTCGTCGCCGACATGTTCGCCTCGATGGCCGCCGCCGAGGGAGTCGGGCTGGCGGCCAACCAGATCGGCGTCGACGCGCGGGTCTTCGTCGTCGACTGCCCCGACGCCACCGACACCAACGTCGTCGCCCACGTGATCAACCCCGTGCTGCACCTGCCGGACGGCCGTGACCTGGAAGTCGACAGCGAAGGCTGCCTCTCGGTCCCCGGCGTCCGCGCCGACGTCGGCCGGCCCACCACCGCGTACGTGACGGGTGTCGACATGTTCGGCAAGCCCGTGCGCATCGACGGCACCGGGTTGCTCGCCCGCTGTCTGCAGCACGAGAGCGACCACCTCGACGGCCTGCTCTACGTCGACCGGCTGCCGACCAAGAAGCGCAAGCGGCTGCTCGCCGAGAGCACGGAAGCGCCGGGCGTGGGCGTCGCCGAATAGCCACGGCGCGGCATTCAGGCTGCTGGATGGCTGGGGGAGCGCTCCACCGCGCCGCGTACCGATGGGCGTCAATGCTGTGGATCGCGCCGGGCGATGTTCCGCCCGGCCCGAGCGGTGGACGGGCCTCGGCCGACCGGAGGCCCGGGCCGTCGCGATGGCCCTGTGTGGCACCGTTTTCGCCGAGCCGGTCCTGCTGACCGGGGAGTGGGCCATCGGCGGTTCGGCTCTTCGGTGATGATCGGCGGTACGGATGGACAACAACCGCTGCGGTCGATACTCTTTGTACGACGCCGTTGCGAGTTCTTCCCCCGTGGAATTCGCAGCGGCGCTCCTATTTTCCGGCCGTGACCGTCTTTCCGGCCGCCGGCGGTGCCGTGGCTCAGATAGCGAACTTGCCTGGCTTTCCGCTGTGGGTCGGCTCAGCTGACCGAGATCGGAAGCTTCGTGTAGCCGCGGATCGCCAGGCTGTCCCGGCGGCCCGGTGCGCCGGCGAGGGCCAGCCGGGGAAAGTGGGCGAGCAGCGCCGGGATGGCGATCTGGGCTTCGAGCCGGGCCAGGGGCGCGCCGAGGCAGTAGTGGATGCCGCCGCCGAAGGACAGCGGCGCGTTGTCCGGCCGGGCCAGGTCGAGCCGGTCCGGGTCGGTGAAGCGTTCCGGGTCGTGGTTGCCCGCGCCCAGGTAGGCCACGATCCGCTCGCCGCCGGACACGGGCACCCCCGCGATCTCCAGGTCGTCCCAGGCCACCCGGCTCAGCAGTTGCACCGGGGTGTCGAAGCGCAGCAGTTCGTCGACCGCCGAGGCCGCCAGCCCGGGCTGCCGGCGCAGCAGCTCCAGCTGATCCGGGTGGTGCAGCAGGGCGACCACGCTGTTCGCCAGCAGGTTGGTGGTCGTCTCGAAGCCGGCCGCGAACAGCAGCGCCGCCATGGTGAGCAGCTCGTCCTCGGTGAGCTTCTCACCGTCTTCCTCGGCCGCGACCAGCGCGCTGATCAGGTCGTCGCCGGGCTTGCGGCGGCGCTCGGCGGCCAGGTCGGCGAGGTAGGCACGGATCGTGGCCGCCGCCGGGTCGGCCGTCGCCAGCACCTCCGCCGAGATCACCTCGATGACCTGGGTCCAGTCCCGGACCAGGCCCTGGAACTGGGCGCGGTCCGGCTCGGGGATGCCGAGCAGCTCGCCGATGACGTTGACCGGCAGCGGGAACGCGAACGCGTCGACGAAGTCGACCTCGCCGTCCATCCGTACCAGAAGATCCTGGACCATCTGGGTGATCCGTGGCCGCAGCGCCTGCACCCGGCGGGCGGTGAACGAGGAGCTGACCAGCCGGCGCAGCCGGGTGTGGTCCGGCGGGTTGAGCGCCAGGACGCTGGTGAAGAGCTGGTGCAGCGCGGGGTGGTCGGCCCAGCCGGGGCTGACGAACTCGAGCATGTGGGCCGGCATGTGCCCGAGCCGGGGATCGCGGGTGACTGTGACGCAGTCGGCGTGCCGGGTGACCACGAGCGCGCCGTCGTCGGCGCGCACCACCGGGGAGATCTCGCGGAGCCGCCGATAGCGAGGATAGGGATCCTCGCGGCCGGTCAGGCGGGTCAGCTCATCGAGCAACGTCGAGACTTCTGGACTCTCCACAATGTCCGTCACGGTGAGAAGGATACCGGCGGGTTGAGCGGAAACCACCCATCGTTTACGCTCTGGCCGAACATCATAAATCTGAGTTTACGGTCGTTGAGCGATGCCCCTACATCGGGGGATGTGCAGCTTTGGTTGCTCATGGGTGTCGATGCGACGACCGGTTTTCGTCGGTATGATCCGCATGTCCCATCTTGGCCCGGCGACGAGGGGAGTGCGGTGTCCAGCGAGTTCTCCATCGCCGAGAAACTGGACCACCTCTTCACCCAGGTCCGGTCCGCCGGCCAGGGTGAGGCCAGCTACATGACGGTGGCCGAGGCCATCCGGGCGCAGCAGGGCATTCAGATCTCGCACACATACATCTGGCAGCTCCGGACCGGCCGCCGCACCAACCCGACCGTGCAGCATCTGAAAGGCCTGGCGACCTACTTCGGCGTCCCGGTCGCCTACTTCCTGGACGACGACGAGGCCCGCAAGATCGACAGCCAGCTGGCGTTGCTGGCCACGCTGCGCGACGCCAAGGTGAAGGAGATCGCCCTGCGGGCGGCGGACGTCTCGCCCAGCAGCAGGGACACCATCGGCGAACTGGTCCGTAAGGTGTGGGAGCTGGAACAGGCCCGCGGCAAACCCGACGCTTGAGCCCACCCGATCCGTCGGTGGGCCGCGGGCTACGTCCGATCGTGGGCGAACGCCGCCGGCTCCTCGCGGCGGAAGGCGGCGCCGACGGCGCTGAGCCAGGCGACCTCGTCGGCCACCTCGCCGCCGATGTCCGCCCAGCGGTCGTTCTCGCCGGCCGCGACGGCTCCCGACCGGTGCCGCCGCAACGCCAGGGCGATGCCGCAGGCTTCGATCAGTGCCGGACGCTCACCCACGTACTCTCGTGCCGCCGCGAGCGTGCCGGCCGGCAGATAGTCGCGCAACGTCAGCATGCCGTCCCTGATCTCGATCACCCGGCGATAGAGCCGCAGCTGCACCTCGTCCACCCCGGCCAGTTCGAGCAGGGCCCGCCGCCGGGGAAAGAGGATGACGTCGGGAAACGTCCGCCGCATCACCTGCCACAGCGGACGGAGCGCCCACAGGGAGCGGTAGGTGCGGATGACGGAGCGCAGTTTGCCGGCGGCCGGCACCGCCGCGCCGATCACGCAGATGATGATGCCGAGGTTGCGTACGGCGTTGGCCGCCGGCTCGATCCGGTCGACCGAGAGGCTGGCGCCGAAGCCGTGCAGCACGATCACCCCGGTCTTCAGCGCCGCGTACAGGGAGATCAGGAACGTCCCGGTCGCGAGGGCGCGCAGCCCGTCGCGCAGCGGGCCGGCCGGTGCCGAGCGGCCGATCCGCCAGAACAGCGCGGTGGCGATGGCGAGGACCGCGCCCAGGTAGCCGTTGAGGACGACCCAGTAGCCGGCCGCGGCCGGCGCGATGGCCGTACTCATCAGCTCGGTGCCCCTGGTCCTGATGCCGCCGGGCGTCGCGGCCATCAGGATGATCAGCGTGCCCAGCACCGCCACGGCCAGGAGCAACTGCCGGCGGGCCGCATGCGGGTGGGCCTGGTCGTAGTCGGTGATCAGGGAGAGGAAGCGCACCAGGAAGAACGCGGCGGCGACGGCGAACAGGTGGGGGATGACCTGCGGTTCCGGGACAAGCTCGCCGACCAGCGCGTTGGCGCCGGGCGTGGCCACCGTCTTGGCCAGGGCGACCGAGGAGAGCGTGGCCCACATGGCTCGTTGCCGGGCGTCGCGCCAGAGGGTGGGCAGGCGGGCCAGGACTGTGCCCCAGAGCAACACGAGCAAGGTGCCGGTGAGCGCGCCGTTCAAGTCGGAAAATTCAGGACGTCGGCGACCCGGCCGAGGGTGTCCCTGGGCTGGCGGCCGGTTGCCGGGCCCAATGCCGAGCGCGCCCGGATCAGCGAGGCCAGCATCTCGGCCTCGCGCTCCTGGGCCGTGGTGTAGCTGACCCGGCCCAACATCGTGTCGATCGTCTTGGGGTCGAGGTCGGGGACCAGCCGGCCGACCGCGCCGTCGCTGACCTCCGGGCCCGCGTCGATGCCGGTGGTATGGCCGCTGATCATGTGGCTCAGCTCGTGTAACACGATGTGCTCGGCATGCAGCCGCGACGTCCCCGGGTCGTAGAACACGTAGTCGGCGGCCGGCACGGAGATCCACAGCCCGCACGGCGCGCCCGCGCTGAGCCCGGGCATCGGCTGCAAGGTGAGCGGCCGTCCCCGATGGACGGCCAGCGCGGCGGAGAAAACGTCCAGATCGAACGGATTCGGGACAGGGATGTCCTTGAGACGGCGCTCGCAGCGCCGGCGCAGCCGGCTCACCTGGTCTCCCCGGTCTAGGTCCGGCCGCCAAGGCTACCCGGACCGCACGGCGGCAGCCCGCCGGATCGTGATGACCCGGCGGGCTGCCTGTGTGCTGGTTCAGCGGCCGCCCTGCCGGCCGAATCCGCCGCCGGCCGGGGCCTCGCCCGCGGTCGCCGTCGCCACCGCCGCGGCGGAGCCGAGCGATCCCGACGCGGCCAGCCCGCCGACGCTGTCCCCGGAGGCTGTTCCGCCGGTGTAGATCTGGTACTCGGCGCCGGTGGTGATCGCGGACGAGGAGTAGACGATGTTCTGCGCCTGCTTCGAGGTGACGAAGGAGGCCACCACCTTGCCGTCCGCGTCGACGATCTGCACGGTCGTGCCCGCCGGCAGCGCCGAGTCCAGCGTGGCGGACAACCATCCCTGCTTCGAGTCGGTGGCCGGGGTCACCACCATGCCCGAGCTTCCCGCCGCGAGCAGGACGCCGCCGCTGATCTCGAACGTGCCGTTGACGTCGAGGGCGCCGTTGCCGTTCTGCTCCGGCCCGTTGACCACGACCGTGCCGCCCGTGATGGCGGCGTTGCCGTTGGAGTCCAGGCCGTCGCCGCCGGAGTTGATGACCAGGGTGCCGCCGGTCACCGTCACCGAGGCGTCGGCAACGGACTCGCCGCCGCCGGGGCCACCGCCCGGGCCGCCGCCGTCGGCGTCGGTGTCGGCCGAGTCGGTGTCGGCCGAATCGGCGGCGGACGCGTTCACGCCGTCGTCGCTGGAGACCACCCGCACCGAGCCGGCGTTGATGACGATGTCCTTGGCCTCCAGGCCCTCGACCGACGCCGTGACGTCGACGGTGCCGCCGTCGACCTGCAACGTCTGCTCCGCGTGCACGGCGTCGTCGCCGCTGGCCGCGGTCAGCGCCGTCGACACCAGGTGCACGGTGCCGTCGCTGTGCACCGCGTCATCGGAGGAGTCCACCTTGGCCGTACCGCCCTCCAGGACGGTGGTGATGCCCGACTTGAGGCCCTTGGTCGACACCGTGTCGGCCGGCTTGGTGGTGTGCCCGCCGCCGCTGGCCACGGTCACCGTGCCGCCGGTCATGACCAGGTCCGTGTACGCGTCCACGCCGTCGCCGCCGGACTCGACGGAGACCGTGCCGCCGGCGATCGAGATGAAGCCCGCGTCCGCGTCCGCGTCGTTGTCGGCCTTCACGCCGTCGCCGCCGGAGGTGATCGTGAGCTTCCCGTCATTGACCACCACGTAGTCCTTGCCGCGGACGCCGTCGTCCACCGCGTCGACCGTGATCGTCCCGGAGTCCACGACCAGGCCGTCCTTGCTGGCGATGCCGTCGTTGCCCTGGCCGTGCACGGTCAGCGCGCCGGTGCCGGTGATCGTCAGGTCGCCGGCGCTGAACAGGGCCGCGTTGACGTCGGCGTCCTCGGCGTAGGTGGACGTGTCGGTCAGCGTGTTGGTGCTGCCGTCCGCGAGGATCACGGCGAGCTCGCCGATCTCCGTCGCGGCGATCGCCGCGCTGCTCGTGCTGGTGATGGTGACGCCGTTCAGGATCAGCCGCACCGTGGCATCGGGCGCGTTGACGACGATCTGGCCCGCGCTCAGCGTGCCGGACAACCGGTAGGTGCCGGCCGCGGTGATCGTGACCGTGCCGCCGTCGACCTTCGCGCCGTCACCGTCGACGGTCGCCGACGTGCCGGTCAGCTTGATGTCGACGACCTCCGACTCGGTGACCGTGGCGGCGTCCGCGGTGGCGTGGACCTCGGTGTTCGCGTCGAGGACCGCGGCGGCCGAGAGCGCGCTGGTCGCGGCGACGGTGGTCTGGGCGGCCGAGCTGGTGGCGGTGGAAGTGGTGCCGTCACCGCACGCTGCCAGCGCCGCCGTCGCGAGGATGGCCGAGGTGATCGCGGCGGCGAAGCGCTTGCGGAGTCTCATCGGGAAGCCTTTCCAGGGGTCGGAGCGGTGGGGAAGATGCGCAGCACCGGGTGCCAGCGGTTCGAGGGCAGCTCGGGGCGGAGGGCGGCCAGGCCGGTGCCGTACTTGGACACCACCCGGGGGCGGTGATGCAGCGACCAGAGCAGGCGATCGGCCGCCGAGGCGCCCGCAACCGACTTCGTCTCCACGACCGCCCACTGCGGGGTGCGTACCCCCGGGCCGTCCGGGAGTTCCCACGCCAGCCGGGTGTCCACGGTGAGCCGGGTGCCGCCCTCCGGCAGGAAGAACGTCTTTCGGCGGTACCGGGTGGTCAGCACGTGGTCGAGGTCGAGCCGCACGCCGAGGACCTCGGCCGCGTACTCCGCCGCGGCCGGGGACAGCGTCGGCTCACCGCCGTACGGGATGCGCTGTTTGGTGGTCGTGCCCCTGCTGCCCCGGGTCTTCACTTCGAAGAAGTGCACGTCGGAGTCGACGTAGCTGCGGGTGCGGAGCTTGAAGCGGTGCCGCCGGCCGCGGGCCGCGGCCAGATAGCTGTGCAGCGCCGGGGTGTCGAAGTACGCCGACCGGTACGCGAAGTCGCGCCGGCCGTCGATCTCGAGCACCCGGGTTCCGTCGGGCAGGCCCGCCAGCACGGCCGGCAGTTCGGCGACCGGCACGAGGTACTTGCGGTCGACCCGGGTGAGCAGTTCGGCCTCTTCGACCAGCTCGGCCAGCGAGATCGGTGGCCGTTCCACGAGGGCGCTGGTCATGCCGGGATCCGCTCGATGTCGGGGCTGGCGGCCCGCCGCGACCCGGTCGCCGCCACGTAGCGGACCTCGACCAGCGTGGTGTCGTTCACCAGGTCGACGTGCTTGACCAGCAGATTCACGATCCTGCCGTTGAGCAGCACGGCCAGGTGCGCGCTCAGCGCCCGCTCGTCGGTGTAGGCGACGTCCAGATGCATCGTCTGCTGCCGGTAGCGGCGGAACAGGCCCGGGTGATCCGAGACGAACAAGGTGACCAGGATCAGGGCCATCAGCGCCATCGCCAGGACCGTCGGGGCGCTGCTCAGCCCGGCCAGCAGCCCGAGCGCCAGCGCCGCGAAGTAGTACGCGATCTCGTGCTGCGCGATCTCGTCGGATCGGAGCCGGATGATCGACAGCACGCCGAACAACCCGAGTCCCAGCCCGGCGCCCACGGTCGTGGAGCCGAGCACCATCGAGACGGCGAGCACGCCGATATTCACGCCGAGGAAGGCCACCACGAGGTCCCGCCGGTGGTGGCGCGGGAAGTAGATGCCAAACGCCAGGATGGCGATGGCGGTGACATCGGCGGCCACGACCAGTAGTTCATTCACGGAGATCCTTCACCCTTCAAGTGGTCGGATCTCCATTGAGCCCGGCTTTGCTATGCGTCAGCTGAGCGCGGGCTGTGCCGGCGGCGTCAATCCGTTCGGCGCTGGTAGACGTCCGGGATGCCGTCGTCGTCGGCGTCCTCGGCCTCCTGCGCGGCGATCAGCCGGTAGTGCCTGTCCCGCAGCCGCAGCACCACCGCCGCCAGCAGCGCGGCCAGCAGCGAACCGGCCAGGATGCCGATCTTCGCGTGGCCGTCGCGGACCGTGCCCGGTCCGTAGGCGAGCTCACCGATCAGCAGCGACACGGTGAACCCGACCCCGCCGAGCAGGGCCAGCCCGACCACGTCCCACCAGCTCAGGCCCGGGTCCAGGCGGGCCCGGGTGAACCGCTGCACGAGCCAGGTCGCGCCGGTGATGCCGATCGCCTTGCCGGCGACCAGGCCGGCGATGACGCCGAGGGTGACCGAGTCGCGCATGCTCGCCCCGAAGCCGCCGGCCGCGGTGACCGAGACACCGGCGGCGAAGAACGCGAACACCGGTACGGCCAGGCCGGCCGACAGCGGCCGGAGGCGGTGCTCGAAGTGCTCGGCCAGCCCGCGTTTCCGCACCGGCACTGTGAACGCCAGCAGCACCCCGGCCACGGTGGCGTGCACGCCGGACTCGTGCACGAGAGCCCAGGTCGCCGCGGCCACCGGCAGCAGCAGCCACCACCTGCGCACCCCACGCTGAACCAGCGCCCCGAAGATCCCCAGCGGGAGCACGGCCAGCACCAGCGGCAGCACATGCAGCGCCGAGGTGTAGAAGATCGCGATGATGGTGATCGCCAGCAGGTCGTCCACCACCGCCAGGGTCAGCAGGAACGTGCGCAGCGCGGTCGGCAGGTGGGTACCGATGACCGCCAGGACGGCCAGCGCGAAGGCGATGTCCGTCGCGGTCGGGGTCGCCCACCCGGCGAGGCCGCCGCTGTCCAGGTTGATCAGGGCGAAGATCGCGGCAGGCGCGATCATGCCGCCGACCGCGGCGATCACCGGCAGCGCCGCACGGCGCGGGTCGCGCAGGTCGCCCGCGACGAACTCGCGCTTGAGCTCCAGCCCGGCCACGAAGAAGAAGATCGCCAGCAGGCCGTCGGAGGCCCAGGCGGCCAGGCTCAGCGGCCCGATCTCCCAGGCCGAGAGCGAGCCGTACGCGTCAGCCCACGGCGAGTTGGCCCAGCCGAGCCCGATGAGCGCGGCGACGAGCAACAGGACCCCGCCGACGGTCTCGGCACGGAGCAACTCGCCGATGCGGCGGGCTTCCGGCCAGGTGCCACGGCTGAAAAGGGACATCGGGCGCCTCCGGAGGGGTCGACGAAATCATCGCCGACCAGACTTCCCGGCACACCTGAATCGACCCTATCGGCGGCGAGGTCGGCTGACCAGCCCTCGCGAAGGAGTCTATAGACGTTGGTTGATATCTGTTCACATTGGTGTAATGCTGCTTGGGAGCGCTCCCATCCCCCTACGCCGAAGAATGGAGGACATACCGTGCCCCCACACGAGTCCCAACAGTCCGGCCGGAAGTCCCGCTCAGCCGTCCGTCAGCCCGTCCGGGTGCTTGTCGTGCTGCTCGCCATGGTGGCCAGCATGCTGCCCTGGGCCGGTGCGGCCCAGGCCCACGGCACCATCATCAACCCGGCATCCCGCGCCTACCAGTGCTGGAAGACCTGGGGAAACCAGCACACGAACCCGGCCATGCAGCAGCAGGACCCCATGTGCTGGCAGGCGTTCCAGGCCAACCCCGACACCATGTGGAACTGGATGAGCGCGCTGCGGGACGGCCTCGGCGGTCAGTTCCAGGCCCGCACCCCCGACGGGCAGCTGTGCAGCAACGGCCTCGCCAGGAACGACAGCCTGAACCAGACCGGCGCCTGGAAGACGACCCCGATCAGCAGCAACTTCACCGTCCATCTGTACGACCAGGCCAGCCACGGCGCTGACTTCCTGCGGGTCTACGTCAGCAAGAACGGGTTCAACCCGGCCACCCAGCGCCTCGGCTGGGGAAACCTCGACCTGATCACGCAGACCGGCAGGTACGCGCCGGCGCAGAACATCTCGTTCAACGTCTCGACCTCCGGATACACCGGACAGCACATCGTCTTCGTCATCTGGCAGGCCTCGCACCTCGACCAGGCCTACATGTGGTGCAGCGACGTGACCTTCACCTGATCGGCACGACCCGCTGCTGCGGCCCGGGATCGTTGACTGACGGTCCCGGGCCGGAGCAGCCCACCGACGAGGTGAGAGGCGATCATGATTTCCCGGGAGAGCTTCGCGGGGTGGTACCGGAACCGCTTCGTATGGGTGGCGGTGATCCTGCTGGTGACGGCCGGCGCGGTCGTACTGGTCAACTCGGCGGAGCCGGCGGATCTGCAGGGGCAGATCGTGACCCGGGTGCGCGCCACGCTCGAACAGTCGAACCCAGAGCAACACAACCACGCCGGGCACCCTGGCCAGCAGGTCGCCACCGAGGAAGCGGCGAAGCCGGCGGTAATCTGCGGGGTCCGCATCTACGGCTACGAGCCGGCCGAGGCCACTGCGCTCGCCGAGGTGCGGACGGTCTATGCCTTCCACCTCTGCGGGGTCGCCGAGCGGAAGCGCCCCTGGGACGTGGCGGTGAAGTTGGCCGGCCCGGTGGCTATGGACATGTCCACCGATCCTCCGGGCATCCAGGTGGTCGAGGCGACCGCCGACGTCAAGTTCGCCGACCGGCTGCGCGAGATGTTCCCGGCCAAGTACGCGGACCTGGCGACCACGGAGGCGCTGGCCGACTCGGAGATGACCGACCTGCGCAGCCGGTACGAGGCCGCGGCCGATCTCTGATCCTCCTGGATTCAGCCTTCGCCGGTGCCGATGTCGAAGAGGTTGCCCTCGGGATCGGTCATGGTGGTCCATACCGCGCCGTACTCGTCGAAGTCAGCGACCGGCTTTGCGCCCAGGGCCGCTGCCCGGGCGACGCCGGCCGACACGTCCGGCGTGTGCAGATCCAGGTGGATGCTGTTCTTGCCCGGTGTCCGGTCGGGCACGCTGATGAACATCAGCACGGGCTGGGCACCGGTCGAGCGCCCGATGGTGGCGAAGTGTTCCGATGCCCCGTCGTCCACCTGGCGGTCGAGCAGCGCGGCGTAGAACGCGGCGAGGTCGGCGGCGTGGGCACAGTCCACGGTGACGTGGGCGATCACGAGTCCGGTCATTTCGGTGCTCCTCATTGGATGGGCCAGCAGATCTCGGTCCGGTACTGGTTGGGGTCGTTCGTGTGGTCGGGTCCGACGAGATAGACCTCGACGATGGGGCTTGCGAGTCCGACGTCATGCTCGGCGACGTGGCTGCCGAGCTGTCCGTAGGTGAGGTCGCAGTCGGTGAACGGCCCGGCGTGGATCGCCACGGCGAACCGTTGCTGCGGCAGCACCGCGAACCGGTCGTCGGCGGCCGGCACCGTCTCCGGCAGCACCGGCACGAACGCCACGACGTGTCCCTCGTCGCGTTCGAAGAACTCGGTCGAGTACGTCGCGCCGGCCGCGCCCGCCGGGTCGACGCCGTGCTCGGCAAGAATCCCGTACAGCAGCGGATAGGCCTGCCCGCACCAGTCGGCCACCGCCGGGCGGGCCACCTGGGCGCTGATCCGGAGCACGGCCGACGGCGGCGACATCCGATGCGTTACCGGGACCGCCGGCTGCGTCCGCAGCAGCCGTCGCAGTGACACCACTACGTCGTGGGTACGGGTGAGCTCGCTCTCCATCCGGTCCAGGTGCCGGGCCAGCGCGTCCTCCCGCGACTCGGGGTCCGGTTGGGCCAGCAGGCGACGGATCTCCGCGAGCGGCATGTCAAGCCCGCGCAGCCGCCGGATGAGATGCGCGTCGCCGACCTGTCGCGTCGAATAGCGCCGGTGTCCGGTCGTCTCGTCGACCGCGTCCGGCACCAGCAGGTCGATGTCGTGGTAATACCGCAGCGTCTTCGCGCTGAGGTGGCACAACCGCGCGAACTCGCCGATCGCGACTTCCTGTGTCATGCGCCCAGTGAAGCCCTTCCAGTAGCTGGAAGTGCAAGAACCGCTCGTGAGGTCAGCTGGCCAGCCTGATGCGGACACGGCGGTTCTGGCGGCCCTTGCTCTCCACCTTCACCACCTGGACGCGGCCGACCTGGGCGGTCGACGCGACGTGCGTACCGCCGTCGGCCTGGACGTCCAGGCCGACGATGTCCACCACGCGGATCTCCGGGCTTTCCAGGGGTGGCAGGGCGTCCTGGGTGCGGACCAGGTCCGGGATCGCCAGCGCCTGCTCGCGGGGGAGCACCCGGGCGACGATCTTGCGGTCGGCGGCGATCTCCGCGTTTACCGCGTCCTCCAGCGCCTGCTTGAAGCCCGGCGGCACCTCGGGCAGGTTGAAGTCCATCCGGGCCTCACCCGGTTGCATATTGCCGCCGGTGACCAGCGCGCCGAAGTCGCGGAACACCGTGCCGCAGAGGATGTGCAGCCCGGAGTGGGTGCGCATCAGAGTGGTGCGCCGGTCGTCGTCGACCGCGCCGCGCACGGTCGCGCCGGCGGGCGGGACCGGGTCGCCCGGTGCCGGGATCAGGTAGTGCTCGTCGCCCTTGCGGGTGTCCACGATCCGGGTCTGCACGCCCTGCCAGATGAGGGCGCCGTGGTCCG
The DNA here is from genome assembly GCF_003947245.1 of Actinoplanes sp. ATCC 53533. NCBI lineage: Bacteria > Bacillati > Actinomycetota > Actinomycetes > Micromonosporales > Micromonosporaceae > Actinoplanes > Actinoplanes sp. ATCC 53533. The sequence goes on from NZ_QHHV01000032.1 coordinate 39,412, forward strand.
GCGGCTGGCCGCCGCCGCCCGGGTAGAACGCGGACCGGTCGAGCACGATCCCGGCTTCCGGATCGGCCGGATCGGACCAGACGACGGTGCAATCCCATTCGCGGATGGTCGGATCGACCCAGTCCAGGCGGTGGGTGTGTCCGTGCTGCTCGAAGGCCATCGTCCGAGGGTAAACCCGGGGACCGGTCACATGGCGGCGGCCGGCCGCCTCCCGGGGGAGTGGCCGGCCGCTGCTGTGGGCCGCCGGAGCCGTCAGGCGTCGGAGCGCTTCAACCGCCAGGCGCCGCCCACGACCACGGCCGCGACGTAGGCCACGAAGACCGCGAGTCCGGCCCAGGGCCCCAGCGCGTCCGCCCCTTGGGTGACCGCCGTGAACGAACTGCCGGCGTTCGCCGGGAGGTACTGCACGACACTGTCCCGCCAGGATTCCGGGAGCAGCAGCTGAGCGACGCCGCTGAGCAGGAACATCGCGCCGAACAGCGTGCTGATCGCGGCCGGCGTCGAGCGCAGCAGCGCGCCCAGGGCGAGACCTAGCACGCCGTAGCCGGCCAGGACGACGGCCGAGCCGAGCACCGCGCGGGTCACGCCCGCGTCGGACCAGGATGCCGCGCCGTCGCTGATCAGGGCCTGGCCGCCGGTGAAGGCGATCGCCGAGGCCGCGAGGCCGATCACGAAGACCACCACCGCGAAGACGGCGATCTTGCCCCAGAGCACCGGCAGGCGCTTCGGTACGGCGGTCAGCGACGACCGGATCATGCCGGTGCTGTACTCGCTCGCCATGAACAGCACGCCCAGGGTGCCGAAGGCCAACTGGGCGAACGTGAGACCGGCCAGGCTGGCGTCGATCGGGCCGAGGTCACCCGGCCCTCCGCCCGGTCCGCCGGCCGCGGCACCGGAGTCCAGCATCGATGAGGCGAGCAGGCCGATACCGACCAGCAGGGCTACCGCGGTGGCCAGGGTGATCACGGTCGAGCGCAGCGACCAGAATTTGATCCACTCGGAGCGGATCACCCGGGTCTGGGTGACCCGGAGCTTGGCCGGGGACGGCGGCGCCGGGGCCACTCTTGACGGGGTCAGGGTCGCGGTGCTCATGCGGCTGCTCCTACGGTCTGGTACTCGACGGCGTCCTTGGTCAGCTCCATGAACGCCTCCTCCAACGACGGGCGCTGCACGGTGAGTTCGTGCAGCGCGATGCCGGCCGCGGCCGCGCGGTCGCCGATCTTCTCGGCGGACAGGCCGGTCACCTCGAAGGCGCCGCGCTCGACGCTGAGCACGGTGACACCGGGGGCGGCCAGCAGGCCGTGCAACTCCGCCGCGCGCGGCGAGCGGACCAGGACCGAGTCGTGCGCGGCCTGCTCGATGAACTCCGCCACCGAGACGTCCGCGATGAGCTTGCCGCGGCCCACGACCACCAGGTGCTCGGCGGTCAGCGCCATCTCGCTCATCAGGTGCGAGGAGACGAAGACCGTGCGGCCCTGCGCGGCCAGGCCCTGCATGAGGTGCCGGATCCAGAGGATGCCCTCCGGGTCGAGGCCGTTCACCGGCTCGTCGAGGATCAGCACCTCCGGGTCGGCGAGCAGGGCCGAGGCGATGCCCAGCCGCTGGCCCATGCCGAGCGAGAAGGCGCCGGCCCGCTTGCGGGCGACCTCGTGCAGACCGACGATGTCGATCACCTCGTCGACCCGGGCGCGGGGGACGCCGGTGGTCGCGGCCATGGCCAGCAGATGGTGGTACGCGGACCGTCCGGTGTGCACGGCCTTGGCGTCCAGCAGCGCGCCGACCTGCTTGAGCGGCGCGGTGTGCTCCGCGTACGGGCGTCCGTTGATCGTGGCCGTGCCCGACGTCGGCCGGTCCAGCCCCAGGATCATCCGCATCGTGGTGGATTTTCCGGCGCCGTTGGGCCCCAGGAAGCCGGTGACGATGCCCGGCTTGACGGTGAACGTCAGGGAGTCGACGGCGGTCTTGGCGCCGTACCGCTTGGTCAGTTCATGAACCTCGATCATGGGGCATAGCCTGGTCCGACCGCGAGGTAATCCGCGTCGTCCGACGGTGGGCAGATCCGAGTACTGCGAGCGCGGTATCCGAGCTCACTTACTTACCGCGCGGAGACGACGCTTCGCAGGTACGCCCACGCGTAACGTGATCGTCATGGAGCTGGGCGAGGTGCGCGAGACACGGATGTGGCAGGCGGTACGCCGGCATCCGCAGCTCTGCGACGCCGCCCTGGCCCTGGCGCTGGTGGTGCCGGCGATCATCGCCATCCGCATCGGCAGGCACGGCGAACAGCCCCGCATGCTGGACACCTTCGACGTGGTCGCCCTCGTGGTCGCCTTCGGCGCGGTGACCTTTCGCCGCCGGCACACCCGGGTCGGCCTGATCGTCACCACGCTCGCGTGGATCGTCACCCTGCTCCAGCAGAACGACCGGCAGGCGATCCTCATGGTCGCCCTCATTCTGCTCTTCTTCACCCACGCCAACCGGACAGACCGGCGCACAGCCTGGATCACCGCCGCATGCCTCGGGACGGTCTTCTACCTGTCCGGCGTGCTGTGGGCGGGCGGCGGTTGGTGGGCGCCGGAGAATCTCGGCGCGCTCGCCTGGATCGGCATGGCCACCGCGGTCGGCGACGCCGGCCGCAGCCGGCGGGCGTACGTGGCCGAGGTCGAGGAGCGCGCCCGGCGGGCCGAGCAGAGCCGCGACGAGGAGGCCCGGCGCCGGGTCGTCGAGGAGCGCGTGCGGATCGCTCGCGAGCTGCACGACGTCGTCGCCCACCACATCGCGGTCATCAAGGTCCAGGCCACCGGCGCGAAGCACATTCTGCAGCACCGCCCGGAGCTGGTCGGCCCGGCGCTGGACCACATCAGCCGCTCCTCCGACGCGGTGCTGAAGGAGATCGCCTCGGTGGTCGGCCTGCTGCGCAGCTCGGACGAACTGGACGGGGGCGAGGCGTCGGCCACCGAACCGACCCGGGGACTGGCCCGGCTGTCGACGCTGCTGGACGACCTCGCCGCCGCCGGCCTGCGGGTGGATCACCACCAGGTCGGCATGGCCCGGGAGCTGCCCGCGCTGGTCGATCTCGCGGCGTTCCGGATCGCCCAGGAAGCACTGACCAACGCCCAGAAGTACGGCGACGGCACGGCCCGGCTCACCGTGGAGTACACCCCGGACGGGGTGCGGCTGGAGATCGCCAACCAGATCCGGCCGGATGCGCCGCGGTCCGGTTCGGGCTACGGCATCATCGGCATGCGGGAGCGCGCCACCTCGACCGGTGGCCTGCTCACGGCGGGCCCGGAGACGAACGGCCGCTTCGCGGTACGCGCCGAACTGCCCAGCGCGGATCTGGGCGGTGCGGATCTGGGCCGTGTGGAGCTCGCGGGGCGGACCGGGTCATGACCATTCGCGTGCTGCTGGCCGACGACCAGCCGTTGATCCGGGCCGGCTTCCGGATGTTCGTCGAGCCCGATCCCGAGGTCGAGATCGTCGGCGAGGCCGGCACCGGTCGCGAGGCCGTGGCGCTGGCCCGCTCGGAGCGTGCCGACGTGGTGCTCATGGACATCCGGATGCCGGACATGGACGGCATCGAGGCCACCCGCCGGATCGCCGCGGCCGAGGATCTGGCCGGCGTGCGGGTGCTGGTGCTGACGACCTTCGAGAACGACGACAACGTGGTGCTCGCGCTGCGGGCCGGCGCGAGCGGCTTCCTCGGCAAGCACGTCGACCCGGTGGATCTGCTGCACGCCATCCGGGTCGTCGCCGCCGGCGAGGCGCTGCTCTCCCCGGCCGCCACCCGCGGCCTGGTCACCCGCTTCCTGAGCCAGCCGGTGCCGAGCGCGCTGCCGGCCGCGCTGGAACTCGGCGGGCTCACCGACCGCGAACGCGAGGTGCTGGCGCTGGTGGCGTACGGACTGTCGAACGACGAGATCGCCGAGCGGCTGCACCTGTCGCCGCTGACGGTGAAGACGCACATCAACCGGGCGATGACCAAGCTCGGCGTCCGCGACCGCGCGCAACTGGTCGTCATCGCGTACCAGAGTGGTCTGGTCCGGCCCGGGGAGCAGCAACCGTGAGCGAGTTGGTCCTGGCCGTGCTGCTCTGCATCGTGTCGGCGGCGGGCTATGCGGGCGCGGCCGTGCTGCAGGAACGCCTGGCGCAGCGACCGCTCGGCGTGCTGATCCGGACGCCGCTGTGGTGGGCGGCCATCGCTCTCAACGGGGCCGGCGCGGGCCTGCACGTGGTGGCCCTGCGCTTCGGCCCGCTGTCGCTGGTCCAGCCGCTCGGCGTGCTGACCCTGGTGCTGGCGGTGCCGCTCGCGGCGATGCTCGCCCGGCGGGCGGTCACCCGGCTCGAAGGCCGGGGCATCGGCCTGGCGGTGGCCGGCCTGGTCGGCATCCTGCTGCTGGCGGGTACGACGAGCAGCATCGCGGTGCTGACCAGCACCCAGCTCATCGGCCTGTTGCTGGTCACCGCGGCGCTGCTGACCGCGCTGGGCGGATGGAGCGCGGTGCCCGGCGCCTCGGGCCTGTGGGCGGCGGCCGCCGCGGGAGTGTCGTTCGGTGTCTCGTCCGCCCTGACCCAGACCGTCGCGGTGCACCTCACGGACGGCGGGCTCGGCGCTCTGATCGACCCGACGGTCGCCGTCGCCGCCCTGGCGATCGTCGCGCTGTCGACCGCCGGGACGCTGTTCACCCAGCGCTCCTACCGGAACGGCCTGGGCGCACCGCTGGCGGTGAGCACACTGGCGAACCCGGTCGCGGCGGCGACGATCGGCCTGGTGCTGCTGGGCGAGCAGATCACCGGCGGCGCGCTCGGCGCGGTGGTCGCCCTGGCCAGCGCGGGGATCGCGGCGGTCGGCGTCACCCTGCTGACCCGTGCTCAGGTACGGGAGGCGGCGTCTGTGCCGGCCCCCGCAGACCGGCCTGCGCTGCCCCGGATGACGGCGGTCACCGCGACCAGCGCCCCCGCGCAGCCTGTGCCAGCGATGGCGGCCAGCAGCAGGGTCGCCCGGGTGCCCAACACGGCCAGCAGTATGCCGCTCGCTCAGTAGCCGAGGTTGGCGGCGAGTGTTCGCAGGCGTTCCGGCAGTTCGATGGCCGGCATCGGCCGGGCGGACTGCACCGAGCCCGACTTGATCTTCTCCTGCCAGTCGCCGAGGCCGGCCACCAGCGGGCCGTGGTCGGTGTTGCCGTATTCGACCATCGCGGGTTCGAAGTCGACGCCGAGGAACTCGCACAGCCGCCGCGCCTCCCGGGCCGGGTCCGCGGTCAGATCCTCGTACCGCACGGTGATCCCGGGTACGGCGGCGCGGGCCTCGCACAACTTGCCGAGATACCGGGCGACGCTGGCGATCGCCTGTTCCTCGGTCTGTGCGGTCCGGGCCCGCTGCCACGAGTCGAGGATCGCCGCCGGGTGCCGCAGCAGGTAGATGAGCCGGGCGTCCGGCCAGGCCCGGGCCACCTGGTCCCAGTGGAGGACCAGGTTCGGCGTCTTCTCGACCAGGACCGACTTGCCGCTGCGCCGCAGGGCCGTGGTCAGCAGCCGGTCCCACGTCATGGCGGTCAGTTCGCCCTCGTCGAGATCGAGGGCGGCCATGGCCTTGCGGGCCGCCGGGATCTCGAACGAGACCTTGACGTGGGCCAGGTGCAGTTCGTGCGGCGCGTAGATCTGCGAATGGCTGTTGAGGATCATCCGCAGCAGCGTGGAGCCGGAGCGCACCGAGGAGAAGATGAACCCCGGCGCGCGCAGTTCCCGCTGCGGATTGCGGATCACCCGGAGGCGGCCGTCCCGCTGCACCACTCGCATCCCGGTGCTGCGGGCCAACCTGATGTTGACCTGCTGTCGCCACGCCATGAATCCGGACCTTAACGGTGAAGATCGTGGAGATCATGGCTGTGAGCTGGGAGGAGGCTATGAATCACCCGAAAGTTACGGTCACACCCCGTGAGCGAGCCAGGCCCGGTCGCCGGCGATCAGCAGGACGTGGTCATCGCGGCCGGCGACCGCCGACAGCGGCCTCGCGCCGCGCGGAGTGGTGACGGTGAGCCAGGACCGGCCGCCGTCCACGGAACGCCACAGGCCGCCGGCCGCCGCGTACAGCCGTTGCCCCGCGACGGTCAGCGACCGGACGCCGGTGGCGTCGACTTTGCCGAAGCGGCCGGCCGCGGCCCACTCCGGGCCGCTCCAGGCGCTGTAGGTGTCACCGCGCGGCCCGACCGCGATCAGCCGCGCGCCCAGCCGGACCACGCGTTGCAACTCCGCGAAGCCGTCCCCGTCCGGCACCTCGGCGCGCCGCCACGAGGCGCCGTCGGCGGACGTCCAGGCGGCGGGCGCGTCGCCGAGGCTGCCGACGAGGACGAACCGATCGTCCAGGACGGCGCCGTCCCGCGCGAAGGCCCGGGCCAGGCCGGGCGCGTTCTCGAAGAGCCGGAAGCTCGTGCCGTCGGCGGACAGCCAGGCGGCCGCGCCGCTGGTGCGGTTGCCGGCGAGGAGGAAACCCGACGGGCCGCCCGCGATCCGGCCGACATCGACCGCGGTGCCGCCGCCGTAGGTCTCGAAGGTCGCCGCCGCCTCGGCCAGCGAGCCGTCCGGGCGTTGATACCAGGTGCTGACCCGCGGGTTGCCGTGCGCGCCGCCGCCGCGCGAGCCGATCGCCGCGATCCGGTCGTGTGCGCAGGACACGGCGTACAGGACGCTGCGCGGGCCGTAGTAGCTTCCGGGCAGCGGGGCCAAGGCGAGGCTGCGCCAGGCGTGGCCGTCGACGCTGTCCCAGGCCGCCGGGCTGGTCTCGCCGTCGGGGCCCGACCGGCCGCCGACGACGTACCAGTGCCCGCCGCAGGCGACCGCGTCCCGCAGCAGGCGGGTGCCCGGTCCCGGCAGGGACAGCTCCGTCCAGGCGTTCCCGGGCCCGCCCGCGCAGGCGCCGAGCAGCGCGAGCGCGGCGAGCACGCGCAGCACGCGGGCCGGGCCCATCAGGCCTTCCGCAGCCAGAAGGTGAGCCCGATCGCCTCCTCGCGGAACGGTGCTGCCTCGGGCCAGGACGGCTCGCCGGGCGCGTAGTCCGTCGCCAGCACCTCGTCGGCGACGAGCTCGGCGTGCTCCCCGAGCGCCGCGGCGGTGTCGTCGCGGGTGGTCGCATATCGCAGCACGATCCGGTCGGAGACCTCCAGCCCGCTGGACTTGCGGGCCTCCTGGATCAGCCGGATCGCGTCCCGGGCCAGCCCGGCCCGGCGCAGCTCGGGCGTCAGGTGCAGGTCGAGGGCGAGGGTCGCGCCCGCCTCGGCGGCGACGGCCCAGCCCGCGCGCGGCGTCTCGGTGATGATCACCTCGTCCGGGCCGAGCGCGACGGTCTCGCCGGCCACGACCACCGTGGCGCTGCCGGTGGACCGCAGCGACTGCTTCAGCGCCGTCGCGTCCGCGGCGGCGACCGCGGCCGCCACCTGCTGCACCGCCTTGCCGAACCGCTTGCCCAGCGGCCGGAAGTTGGCCTTCGCCGTGGTGTCCACCAGCGAGTCGCCCGCGGCGCCCACCGAGAGCACCACGCCGACGTTCAGCTCGGCCGCGATCTCGGCCAGCAGCTCCGGGGAGAGCTCGGCGAAGCCGCGCACCGATGCCAGCGCCCGGGACAGCGGCTGCCGCGTCTTCATGCCCGAGTCGGCCCGGGCCGCCCGGCCCAGCTCGACCAGCCGGCGCGCGGCGGCCATCTGGGTCGACAGCGCCGGGTCGATCAGCGCCTCGTCGGCGACCGGATAGGCGGCCAGGTGCACCGACAGCGCGGCGGTGGGCGTCACCGGCGTGACCATGTCCTGCCAGACCCGCTCGGTGATGAACGGCGTGATCGGGGCCATCAGCAGGGTGACCGTCACCAGCGCCTCGTGCAGCGTGGCCAGGGCGGCCGGGTCGCCACGCCAGAAGCGGCGGCGGCTGCGGCGCACATACCAGTTGGACAGGTCGTCGATGAACGCCGCGAGCAGCTTGCCGGCCTCGTGGCTGTCGAACCGGGCCAGCGCCGCGTCCACCCCCCGGACCAGGGTGTGCAGCTCGGACAGGACCCAACGGTCGAGGACCGGCCGGTCGGCCGGCGCCGGGTCCGCCTCCGACGGCGTCCAGCGGGCGGTGCGCCCGTACAGCGCCTGGAAGGCGGCGGTGTTCCAGTAGGTCAGCAGGGTCTTGCGGACCACGTCCTGCAGCGTGGTGTGCCCGACCCGCCGCGACGACCACGGTGAGCCGACCGCGGCCATGAACCAGCGCATCGCGTCCGCGCCGTGCCGGTCCAGCAGCGGCAGCGGTTCGAGGATGTTGCCCAGGTGCTTGGACATCTTGCGGCCGTCCTCGGCCACGATGTGTCCCAGGCAGACCACGGTCTCGTACGCGGAGCGGTCGAACACCAGCGTGCCGATCGCCATCAGGGTGTAGAACCAGCCGCGGGTCTGGTCGATCGCCTCGGCGATGAACTGGGCGGGATAGCCGCGCTCGAACAGCTCCTTGTTGCGGTACGGGTAGCCGAACTGGGCGAACGGCATCGCGCCGGAGTCGTACCAGGCGTCGATGACGTCGGGCACCCGGGTGGCCGTGGCGCCGCAGTCGCAGGCGAAGGTGACCGCGTCGATGAACGGCCGGTGCGGATCCAGCCCGGACAGGTCGTCGCCGGTGCGCTCGCTGAGCTGCTGAAGCGAGCCGATGCAGGTCAGGTGGCCCTCGGGGCAGCGCCAGATGGGCAGCGGGGTGCCCCAGTAGCGCTGCCGGGAGAGCGCCCAGTCGACGTTGTTGGTCAGCCAGTCGCCGTACCGGCCGTGCTTGATCGTGGGTGGCTGCCAGGTGGTGCGCTCGTTCTCGCGCAGCAGCTGCTCGCGGACGGCCGTGGTGCGGACGTACCAGGACGGCTGCGCGTAGTAGATCAGTGGCGTGTGGCAGCGCCAGCAGTGCGGGTAGCTGTGCTCGTATGGAGCCTCGCGGAAGAGCAGGCCCCGGCTCTTCAGGTCGGTGACCAGCGTCGCGTCGGCGGTCTTGAAGAACACGCCGCCGACCAGCGGCACCTCGGGCGCGAACGTGCCGTCCGGCCGTACCGGATTGACCATCGGCAGCCCGTAGGCCCGGCAGCTGGCCAGGTCGTCCGCGCCGAAGGCGGGGGCCTGGTGCACCAGGCCGGTGCCGCTCTCGGTGGTCACGTATGGCGCCAGGATGACGATGTGCGCGTCCGGCACCTCGACCAGGTCGAACGGGGCCGCATAGGTCCAGCGTTCGAGCTCCTTGCCGGGGAAGGAGGCCACTACCGTCCAGGCGGCACCGAGCACCTGTTCAAGCAGATCCGCGGCGATGACGAGCTGCGAACCGCCGTCGGTCGCCACCACATAGGTGACCTCCGGGTTGACCGCGACGGCCGTGTTGGAGACCAGCGTCCACGGTGTGGTCGTCCACACCAGCAGCGACGCGCTCCCGGCGAACGGGCCGGAGGTCAGCGGGAAGCGCACAAAGACCGACGGGTCGACGTCCTGCTCGTAGCCCTGGGCCAGCTCGTGGTCGGAGAGCGCGGTCTGGTCGCGCGGGCACCAGGGCGCGACCCGGAAGTCCTCGACCAGCAGGCCCTTGTCGAAGATCCGCTGCAGCGACCACCAGACCGACTCGATGTAGCCGGGGTCCATGGTCCGGTATGCGTCGTCCATGTCGACCCAGTAGCCCATCCGCTGGGTGAGCTCGGCGAACGCGTCCGTGTGCCGGGTGACCGACTCGCGGCACTTGACGTTGAACTCGGCGATGCCGTACGCCTCGATGTCCTGCTTGCCGGTGAAGCC
>NZ_QHHV01000330.1:0-9479 GCF_003947245.1 Actinoplanes sp. ATCC 53533
GATGCCCTGATCGCGCGGCTGCGAACCAGCAGGCCGTACGCGTTCCAGGACCTCGACCGCATCGCCGTCCTGCGTCGGGCCAAGGTCCTCGTGTCCGCACCGGACGGCAGAGATGAGGTCTCGCTCGCAGGCCTACTGGCCCTCGGATCCTATCCTCAGGAACAATTCCCACAGCTCATGCTCACATTTGTCCACTACCCGACCGCCACGGGCGCGAAGCCCCATACCGGTCAGCGCTTCCTTGACAACGTTGCCCTCGAAGGTCCGATACCGGTAATGGCCCGCGATGCACTGGCCGCCATCCGCCGGAACATGTCGCGCCGAGCAGTGGTAACGGGCGCGGGCCGTCAGGACATCTGGGAGTACCCCGAGACCGCACTGCGCGAAGCGGTCGTCAACGCACTAGTGCACCGGGATTTGTCCGGAAGTGCAAGGGGTACCCAAATCCAAGTCGAGATGTACCCCGACCGCCTCGTAATCAAGAGCCCTGGTGGCCTGTTCGGCCCGGTCACAGTCGACAGCCTTGGCGAAGAGGGGATCTCCTCGGCACGCAACGCCACCCTGATAAAACTGCTCGAAGACGTTCCACTGCCCGGCGAAACACGGACTGTCTGCGAAAACCGCGGCTCCGGCATTCGCGCGATGCTCGACGCGCTCCTGAGCGCCGGCATGAGCCCGCCCCGGTTCGAAGACCGCGTCTCGTCCTTCATCGTCACCTTCCCGAATCACACGCTGTTGTCCGAAGAGACCCTCCGCTGGATCGCCGGCTTGGGCGAGCAGGGCCTCACCGACAGCCAGTGCGTCGCTCTGGCGATCCTTCGCGAAGAAGAGATACTGGACAACCGGTCTTACCGGGCCGCAACCGGCGTCGATTCACGCGTGGCAACCGCCGAACTCCAAGATCTCGTCGCCCGGGAGCTCGTCGCCCAGAGCGGGACCCGACGCTGGGCGCAATACCGCCTGGTATCGCGCCCGGCCTCCCGCGTTACCGGCACCGTGCCCCGTGCAGATCGGCGCCCGGCACTGCTCGCCGCCCTCGGCGACGAGACCCTCTCACGAGCCGAACTAGCCGTCCGCACCGGACTCAGCGATCAGACGGTCCGCCGCTGGCTGACCATCATGCGGGAAGAGGGAACAGTAGACCTGATCGGGAACGGCCCCCGCAGCAGGAGCGCCCGATACCGACGTACGCGCCAGGAAACATTGTTTCCGGGGATCCCGGGCGGCACGAAATAGTAGGTTCCTGCGGACCACAGCTCGGCGGAAATCCGCAGACTTTCCCGTTTGCGCGGCGTAGAGGCCCCAGGCGCTGAATCTTGGGTCAGCAAGGACCGGCCATATGCCTCGGTATTATCGCGTTGGAAGCCGAGGATTTCGTCCGAGCTCAGGCCGACTTGGAAACGGCCATAGCCACGATTCCCGGCCGTGACCGTCAGATAGCCGACAGTTTTACGATCGTCAATTTTGCTAGGGTCGACGGCTGTGGAACAGGCGCCGGAATTCGTAACCGTGACGTTCGCATCCCCTCCTGAGGAGCCGGAGGACGCCTTTCTCAGTCGCACCCGGGAACTCGCCCTCGACCTGCGCGAGATCGGGCCGGTCGATTTCGTGCCGGCCGTTTCGGCGCCTGGCGCCAAGAGCGCGGGAGAGATCGTCGCCGGTGTCCTGGCGATCGCGGCGACCGCCAACCCCGACTATGCGCAAGCCGTCGTGCAGACGGTCGTGGCATTTCTGCGCCGGAACGAGAACCGGCGCGCCAGCCTCAAGGTCGGTGACATCGAGTTGCACATCGACCAGCCGACCCGCGACGAGGTCGCCCGCATCATCGATGCCATGCAGACGGCGCTCGACTCGCCGGCCGCCGGCCGGCGGCGTCGCTGATGGGACGCTTTGCGCTCCTGCTCGGCACGGCCTCCTCCCTCGCCGACCGAAGTCTTTCCGATCTCCCCTCAGTGCGGCACGATCTCGAACAGGTCAGGGCGGCGTTCGATCATGCCGGCGACTTCGATGACGTCCAGGTTGGTCTCGACCTTCCCCGCGATGCCATGGCGGATCGGATTGAGCAGTTCTTCGGCGCCCGCCGGCACGATGACCTCGCGGTGTTGTACTACTCCGGCCACGGATTGCGGCATCCCGATCAAGAGTCATTGTTTCTGGCCGCGTCCGATACTCACCAGGACCGGCTCCATGCGACCGCGGTGGACACGGAGGCGATCCTCAAGGACATGCTGTCGCGGACGTACGCGAAACAGAAGGTCGTCCTGCTTGACTGCTGCTTTTCCGGTGCGTTCCGAGGCAGCCGCCGGTTTCGGGGCGGAATGCGGGAGGAACCGCGAGGCGGTCTGCGGCACGCGGGCACGTTCATTCTCACCTCCAGTTCGCACGGCCGCGCCAGTTACGCCGACGACGACGCCGCTCCGTCCGTCTTCACCCAACTGTTGCTGGACGGCATGCGTGGCGCTGCCGTCCCCCGAGGCACAAGCCAGTGGCTCACTACCCACGACCTGTCGCACTTCGTCCAAGAACAGGCTGCGCGTCGCGGCGAGCAGCAGCGTCCGACCGAGTCGAGCGAGGGTGTCGTCGAGCCGACCCCCCTCGTACGCGCCCACCAGGATCACGGCGCGGGCCTGCCGCGGCAATCCCTCGGGCAGTCGTCGGACGACGCGGACGTGCCCCTTGACGCCGACCGTTGGCGCAAGCTGCTGCACTACTACATCTCGTGCGTCGAACGTTCGGCACTGCTCGGCTCGTTCGTCGATCTGCGCGACGACACTCGCTACACCGCGATGCCCGCCGGCCCCGAGCCGGTCTTCGGCGCCGGCGCCACGCCGCGCATGCCCGATCAGGCCGTCGCCCTGGCCCGAAACGTCGCGGCAGCCGGCGGCGGATTGCGGTACGGCTACGCCGTGACGGTACGCCGATCCGTGCTCGGTAGTAGCCGGTTGCAGTTCGCGCCGCTGCTGGAGTGCGACGCCTCGGTAGGCCCGGACGGCGTCCTGCACACCACCCTGCCGCCACGCTTGAACGCCGCGCTGGCCGCCGACCGCGGACTCTCCGACAAGGAGATCGACGAGATCGACACACGCATCGAGGAGACCTTCGTGGCGGGCGATCCCGCCACGGTGGCGGCGACGATGCGACAGCTGTGCCAGGTGCTCGACCTGGAGCCGGTCGGGGCGATGGACCCCCGGCGGCTGGCGGGTCCGATTCGGCAAGGTCCGCTGCGGCGGGTGCAGAACTGCGCGGTGCTCTTCGCGGTCGATGCGGCGAAAGCCGCCGAGAAACAGCTGATCGACGACCTCCGAGAGATCGCCAAGAACCCGGGCCAGATCGCGGGCACCGCCCTCGGCGCCCTCGCCCTCGACAGCGCAGGGACGTTGCCACCGGACGCGCCGTGTGTGATCGTCGCCCCCGACCAGCTCAACGAGGCGCAGGAAGGAGTCATCCGGGCCGCGATGACGCGGCGGCTCACGGTCGCGCAAGGTCCTCCGGGTACGGGCAAGAGCCAGCTGGTCACCGCCCTGGTGGCGACGGTCACCGCGGCACGGCAGACCGTGCTGATGGGGTCGACCAACAATCAGGCGGTCGACGAGGTGTCGAAGCGGTGCGACGAGACGATGGGCTCCGGTCTGCTCATCCGCAGCGGTAACAAGCAGTACGTCGCTCAGGAACCGAAGCTGCTCGCCGAACTGATCTCCACCCACGGCAACGGTCCCGTGCTCGACGAGCACACGCCCGCGGGCGAGCTGCGCATACTGGGCGACCGCATAGACGCCGCCCGCACGAGCCTGGACGAGCGGGCCTTCCTCGAACGCGACCTGTGGGATCTGGCGACCGAGCGACAGACGTCACCGGCTCCCGATCTGCCGGCGGAGAGTCAAGCCCTGCACCGTCTCGTCCGGCGCGCCGATCGCGGACTCCGCCATCGATGGCTCGGCTGGTGGTCCCGCCGGGCTCTGCGCACGTACGGCGTGGTGGACCGAGCCGGCCTCGAGGAGTTCGCGCGCCGGGTCACTGTGGAGCTGAGGTGGTTCACGGCGTACGAGGCCTCGGCCGCTCTCGAAGACGCGGACGCGGTGTGGCGACGGCTGTCGGCCTTCACGGCGCAGGATCGACCGCGGCTGAGCCGGGCTTTGACCGCCGCTCAGGTGGCGCGACGCGTCCGGGGCGGTACGGCTGTCCTTCAGCGGCGGAGTGAGGACCTGTCCAGCTCGCCGCCGCGCACCTGGAGTCGGTTTCAGGACCTGCTGCGGGTATTGCCGGCGTGGGCCACGACGGCGCTGTCCGCTCGCAAGATGCCGCCCAAGCCGGCGATTTTCGACCTCGTCGTCATCGACGAGGCCGCCGCCTGCACCATCGCGGCGGTGTTGCCGATGCTCTTCCGGGCCCGGCGGGCATTGATCATCGGCGACCCTCGCCAACTCGCCCCGGTACGGCCGCTGCCGAGTCAGGAGGACGCTGCGTACCGTGGTGCGGCGGGCCTCGGCGAGGCCTGGTGTGACGCGCGCAGGCTGTCCTTCACGAGCTACTCGGCGTACGACGCCTTTGCCTCCGCCGCACCTGCCGTTCATTTCCTCGACGAGCACTACCGATGTCATCCGCAGATCGTCGCGGTGCCCAACCGCGAGGTCTACCAGGGCCGTCTCGTGGTGCTGACCCGGACCCACGCCCTGACCCCGCAGGCCGATCCCGCCGTCGTCTGGCGCCATGTGCCGGGTCGGGCCGAGCGGGGGACGAGCGGATCCGGATACAACGAGCCCGAGGTCACGGCGGTGATCGCGACACTGGATGAGCTTCGGGCGCAATTCCCGGAGGCCGAGCTCGGGGTGGTCACGCCGTTGACGGCGCAACAGACCCGGCTGAAGCGGGCGCTGGCCACGGCCGGATGGGCCGAGGACGAGGTCGTGTGTGGCACGGCGCACCGCTTCCAGGGCGGCCAGCGCGACATCATGGTGATCTCGCCGGTCGGCGCGCACGGCATCGCCGACACGACCCGCAATTGGCTGGTGAACGAGACCAACCTGTGGAACGTCGCGATCACGCGGGCGAAGGCGATGCTGGTCGTCGTCGGCGACCAGTCATGGTGGTCGGGACAGCAGGGCATCCTGTCGAGCTACGCCAGGGGCGAGGACGACGAGCCCGCGCCGGAGCCGGGCCAACTGCCCGCGGCGGACGCTCTGCACCGAGCTGCCTCGGATGCCGGCCTCGCTGTGCGCCGCGCCGTGCTGGTCGACGGCTACCGCTACGACATCGTGCTGACCGGCCCGGCCGGCGACCTCGCGGTGCTCATCGACGCACCGGCGGACACAGACCACGGCCGGCACCTCCGAACCACGCTGGCCCGGGTCGACCTGGTTGGACCCGGCCTACCCACGCGCCGGGTCCCCGCCTGGCGCTGCCTCGCCGAACCCGACGCCGTCATCACCCAGCTGAGAGCAGCGCACGGCCCGCTCTGACCCCGGTCGCCAGACCAACGTCGCAGGGTCCCAGGTGCTACCGTCCACCACTCCAGCAAGTACCGGATCGACGAAGCTTTTCGCGAGCGCGAGCGCGTTTCCGAGCGTCTTCTCGGTAACACTTGGGACATCCCTCGCGACAGTCTGGTATCCGGTCCGCCACATCTCGTCGTCGGGAACGCCAAGCCCGTCCAACGAGTGGGTATAGCCGGTACTTCGGTCTGATCAGTCCGGGAATTGTCAACGACAGTAGCGGCTTGACCTCCTCCGGCCGTCCGGTGATGACGACGCCGGTGACCAGGTCGACGCCGAAGCGTTCAAAGAGTCGTGGCCCGAGCCGTGCCTCGGTCGGGATCCGCAGTCCTGGCACGCCTTGGATCAATGCACGCGGGGTCTCGAAGCGGAAGGTGAAGAAGTCGCCCAGGTCCTTTTGGGCAGCGGAGCGTAGCGCCTCAAGCGCCGCATCGGCCGAGTCTGCACAGGCGACGATGTCGACGTCGGCAGTGTGTCGGGCTGAGGCGAGCCGGGCGATCATTGATACGCCGCCCTTGAGGATCCATTGCTGTGGAGCGGCGGTAAATAGCCGGGCGAGAAGCCGGTCATAAGCGAACTGCCGCCGCAGTTGGGACACCGAAGGACTAGCGTTGCCGGCCAGAACCCCGAGCCGATTAGTGAGCGCCGCACCGAATGCCTGCGCGCTGGCGTACGGGAAGATCTCAAGCTCCTGAGCCATCAGAACGTTGTATCCGGTGCGAAAGTCAGCAGGTAGTCCAGCAGTTGTTCGCCGCCCCCAACCTGACCACCGTACTGGTGCGCGTACGGCGCCAACGCCAGCGCTAGCTCGTCGCGGTCGACGATCCGCCTGACAGCCAGATCCACGATTACACCGGCAAGATGCTCCCCATCGATGCGCTGCGCACACAGGTCGGCGACCATCCGGGTGGGCACCGTCACGAGCATCTCGTCGACCCACCCCACCTCGTCAGCGGTCAGTCTTGTCCGGTGGATCAGCACATCATCGCGGCGACTGCGTATCCGCCGTGGCAGCGGGACGCTGAATTCGTATCGAGCGGGTTCGAGCAGACCCACCCCGTAGACACCAGCGGCGCTCGCATGGGACACCACACCGTCAACCACGGTCCGGCGATCGAGGTCGAGCCCGGGCGCAAGCTGAAGCCACGCCGCCCGCAGCTCAAGCAGCCGAGGACGTGGCGCACCGGCCACCCGGTAGACCCCGTACGCGACGCGTTCCATCCCACCGGTCTGCACCAACCGCGCCAGATCGCGTCGAGCCACCCCGCGAATGTCGGCCTGCCGAGCGGTCAACAACCCGCTTTGCGCCTCCGCCAGATCCGCGAGCTGTCCCAATGCCGCAGCCCCACCCATGGCACGAAGGTCTCACATATGAGACTCTCGCGCCAGCAGGTGTCTCATGGATGAGACCCCAGCGCCCACCCGTGATGGCGCAACAGCGATTGTGAAGGTTGCTGGGCTGCTGCGTGTTGATGTCCGCGGAGGTGGACGCGTTGTGTAGAGCCAACCCGCGGCAGAGCGGCTTATAACACATCGCTTCCGTGCCATCGGCCAAGAGATCCACAGCCCCTCAACGGATCGGGTCCGCAGCACCGTTCGTGTTTCTCGTCTGCGACCACCCGCGACCATGAGATAGACAGAGGCCCTTCCCCAGTTCGGGGAAGGGCCTCTGAACTGCACTTACTTGGTAGCGGGGACAGGATTTGAACCTGCGACCTCTGGGTTATGAGCCCAGCGAGCTACCGAGCTGCTCCACCCCGCGTCGTATCTCAAGCCTAGCCTGCGGCCCGACCTACATGCAAAACGACCCCCCGTAACCTGCCCCACACATGGGCGCGGCCCGCCGGTAACCCGGCGGGCCGCGCATCATTTCAGCAGGTCAGCCGCTGGGTTTCGGAGTCGGTGCAGACGGTCCTGTCGACGGAGTGACCGACGGACCCGTCGACGGTGTGGTGGTCGCCCCCGCCGCCTTCTGTGCGTTCTGGAAGTTGGTCATCGCCGTGTCCAGGGCTTGCAGGGCCTGGCCATACCTGACGAAGTCGCCCGACGCCTGGGCCGTCTTCACGTCCGCGATGGCCTTGTCCAGCGCCGCCGCCGCCTGGGCGAGCTGCCCGGTCAGCACCGGCTGCTGCCCGTTGCCGGTGGTCGGCGGCTGGTTGCCGGTGTTACCCGGTGGCGTGACCGTCGACGGCTCAGTGTTCTTGCCCTGGGCGACCAGTTTGTCCAGGCCGTCCTTCAGGTTGTTCGCCAGCACCACGTACGTGCCGCCGTCGCCGTAGGACATCAGGACCTTCTGCAGCAGCGGTACGGCGTCCTGTTGCCCGCTCTTGACGTACACGGGCTCGACGTACAACATGCCTTCGCCGACCGGTAGCGAGATCAGATTACCGAACAGCACCTGGGACTGATTGCTGTTGGACAACAGGGTCAGCTCGGACCGTACCGTCGCATTGTTTGTCATGCGCTGATGCACCTGGACCGGGCCCTGGATCGCGGTCTGGTCCGGCAGCTCCAGCACCTCCAGCACGGGCTTGTTGTCGACGTATGACCCGGAGATCAACGCCGCCAGGTTGTCCCGGTTGTTCGGGGTGACCGCCGAGGTGAGCTGGAAGCGGGTGCCTTCCTGCCCCGGCATCCGCACGTTCAGGTAGAACGGCGGCTGCTTCACTCCGCTGTCCGGGTCGTCGGGCACGTTCGGCACCTGCCAGAAGTCCTGGCCGCTGAAGTACTCGTTCGGCTCGGTGACGTGGAACCGGGCCAGCAGGTTGCGCTGCACCTTGAACATGTCGGCCGGGTAGCGGAAGTGCGCGGCCAGCGACGCCGGCGTCTGCGCCTTTGGCGTGATCAGCTTGCCGCCGAACGCCTGGTTCCAGGCCTTGAGGACCGGGTCCTGCTCGTCGAACTCGTACAGGGTGACCGTGCCGTCGTACGCGTCAACGGTCGCCTTCACCGAGTTGCGCATGTAGTTGATGTTGTCCCGGGCGAGCGCGACCGTGCCCCGGTTGGTGAGCTCGTCGGTCGTCTCCTCCTGCAGGTTGATCCGCTGCGCGTACGGGTACGTCGCCGCGGTCGTATACCCGTCGAGGATCCACTTGATCCGCCCGTCGACCACGGCCGGGTACGGGTCACCGTCGATGGTGAGGAACGGCGCGACCTTCTCCACCCGGGAGCGGGGGTCACGCACGTACATCAGCCGGGAATCGTCGTTGACCGCGTCGGAGAGCAGGAAGTTGCTCTCGGTGTTCTTGATCGCGAAGACCAGCCGGCGCAGGGACGAGCCGATCGGCACGCCGCCGGTGCCCTCGTAGGTGTAGCGCTCCTCGGCGTTGTTGTTGTTGGGCTGCGGGCGGTCGAACTCGGTCTTCTTGTTCTTGTCGCTCTGCCCGACGATGGCGTACTCGCTGGACTGCTCGCCGAAGTAGACCCGGGGCTGGTCGACCTTGATCTCCTCGGACGACGAGGCGCAGCCGGGCTGCTGGTCGTCGCCGAGGAAGCCGGAGACGAAGTACGGCAGACCGCCGCAGACGACCTGGTTGGCCGGGGCCGCCACCATGCCGTAGCCGTGGGTGAAGACCGTGTGCCTGTTCAGCCAGTTCTGCTGCTGGGTGGTCAGCGCGTTGTCGTTGATCTCGCGCACGCCGACCACGTAGTCCTGCGGCTTGTCGTTGGTCAGCGTGTAGCGGTCCACGTCCAGCTTCGGGCCGAAGTCGTAGAAACCGCGGACCTGCTGCTGCTGGGTGTAGGCCTCGGAGACCAGCTGCGGGTCTATCAACCGCACGTTCTGCGCGCTGGTGTCGGACGCGAGCGTCGCCGGTGGCACGGTCACCGCGGCCGTGTACGGCCGTACCTCCGTGGCGGAGAGCCCGAACGCCGCCCTGGTGGCCTCGATCGACCGTTTGATGTACGGCGCTTCCTTGTCCGCCAGGCTCGGCTGGACCGTGAAGTTCTGCACCGCCAGCGGATAGATGCCGCCGATCGCGACCGCGGAGA
>NZ_QHHV01000331.1:0-7228 GCF_003947245.1 Actinoplanes sp. ATCC 53533
AGCGGCATGAACGATCACGCCAGCGTGGCCGGCAACCGGGCCTGGATCGTGCTGTCGCAAGGAGTTGAGGCAAGCGATTCGAACTCCTGACCGCTGACCGAAGAGCGTGGCGTCCCGTCCACGAGATGCGACGAACGGAACGCCACGCTTGGCACCGGTGCAAGCGGGCACGGCACCCGAATACGAGGGTGCTACTGACGAGCTGATGGAGAACCGCTTGGCGTGCATTGCCCTGGGGTCACTCACTTCACGCTGCCCGCAGTGAGTCCGGCGACCAGATGGCGCTCGATCGCGATGAACAGGACGACCACGGGGACGATGGTGATCAGCGCAGCGACGAACAGGGTACGAGCGATCGCGCTGGACACCGACGTCACCGACACCGACGCGGTGACCTCGATGGTCGAGCGTGTCACCAACGAACTCGGCCCGATCGACATCCTCGTCAACAACGCCGGCATCAGCATCGGCGCGCCGGCTCTCGACACCACCGACGAGGCCTGGGCCCAGGTCCTGGACACCAACCTCACCGGCGTGTGGCGGTGCAGCCGCGAAGTCGGAAGGCATATGGTCGCCCGCAGGACCGGCACCATCGTCAACGTCGGCTCGATGTCCGCGATGATCGTCAACCGACCACGCTGGCAGCCTGCATACCTGGCCTCGAAGGCCGCCGTACACCAGCTGACCAAGGCGCTGGCCGCCGAATGGGCGCCGCACGGGGTTCGCGTCAACGCCCTCGCCCCCGGTTACATCCTCACCAAGCAGTCCCCCGTGGACCAACCCGAGTACCAGCCCTGGTGCGTCGAGCCAGCCGCGATGCGCCGTTACGGCCTTCCCGAGGAACTCGGCCCGGCCACGGTCTTTCTCGCCAGCGACGCCTCTAGCCTCATGACAGGCTCCATCCTCGTCATCGACGCTGGCTTCACCCTGTTCTGACAGTGATTTCCAATATAGGAGAGACCCATGCGCCAGAAACTGAACATGATCGTTCTCGGTGTCCGTGACGTCCTCAGCTCCGTGGCTTTCTACGAGGCTCTGGGCTGGAAGCGTTCGGCCTCCGGATCCGACGAGTTCGCGCTGTTCGACCTGGGCGGCGTGGCGCTCGCGCTCCTGCCCCGGCACGCTGTCGCCGACGACGCTCGGCTCACCGACCATGAGACGGGTGGGTTCGCCGGGTTCGCGCTCGCGTACATCGCACACAGCTCCGACGACGTATACCGGATCATCGCGAAGGCCGAGGAACTGGGTGCCACAGTCACCCGGCCAGCGAAGACCACCCCCTGGGGACACAACGGCTACTTCACCGGCATCGACGGTCACCTGATCGAGGTGCTGTACGAGGACGGCTGGAAGTTCGACGACCGCGACAACCTGGTCCTCTGACTACACCCGGACCCGGACGCCCGTGGATCAGGGTAGACCGAGACGCCGTGGTTGGTCAGCGCCTCGACGACCGGCTGGAAGAACGCCTGGCCTCCGCTGAGCAGTCGCCACTACCGCGGAGGTCAGGCCGAGGGCGACGGAGCCCCTCATGATCACCCTGCCGGAGTTTCACGCTTCGGCGGGTTGGCGGTGGTCAGCGGACGGTATAGGCCGCCTTGATGGTCTGCTCGACCGTGCTTCCCGCAGCGTCGGCGACCGTCACCCGCAGCGAGACAGTGCCGCCGGCAGGGTTGGTGACCCTCATCGTACGCGTCGCACCCGCGCCTTCCAGCGGGGCAGCCGACCACGTCTTACCGCCGTCGAAGGACACCTGCGCCGTGATCGACGCGACGCTGGGGGCGCCAGTGTCAGGGCTCCGCTGGACGACCAGCGGGATCGTCGTCGGCCCCGCTTTTGCCTTGTTGTCCCTGTCGACCCGGGGGGAGAACCGCACCGCCTGGAGTGCCAACGGAACGTCCTTGTCTTCCGCCTGATGCTCGGACGTGAAGGTCCAGGTCGCCGCCACCTCCGGTGACAGGGGCGTCCACGGCTTATCGTTCTTGACGCTGCCCCGCAGGGTGTACGTGGCGCGGCCGGCGGGCACCGGCCGGTAGAACCAGGGGTCATCGCTCGTGGCGATCACCTTGCCGCCCTGGCTCAACTCCCAGCTCGGGGTGACGATGAATTTCGAAGCGAACCCGCTCTGCGCCGAAGTGCTCAGCAGAGGCAGGTCCACATTGAGCATGTCCCCTTGCCTAGACGCGCTGGTGTAGATGCCGCCGGTTTTCCACGACGGCCCGAACACCGGCTCGTTGAGCTGCACCGTGCTGGTCGTGTCCTTCCGGTAGGCCGTGCTGAGGCCGGTCAGGGTCAGCACGGAACTGTTGTCTGCGGCGGCCAGGCTCTCGAGTTGCGACTGGAACGTCGAGCCGGGGACAGTGCTCATGTAATCGATCCGCGAGTAGAGATCACCGGCCGGAATGCTCACTCCCCCGTAGCCGGTGGCGTTCGGTAGCGCGGCCGAGTGGAACAGGTTCCGGGCCTCGCCCTGGCCGGCGTGATTGATCTTGAACTGCACCTTGGCCAAGTCGGCGCGGCGGGTCGCGAAGCGTTGCGTGGGCGGCAACATGCCCTTCGACCTGAGCGCCAGGTTGAAGGTGTACGGGGTTGGCTTTTGTGTCGAGGAGCCGCGCTTGACCAGCGTGGCGAAGTAGCCCCAGTCAAGCCCCGCTGCCGGCGGCCGGGGCATTCCGTAGAGCCCGGTGGCGGACATGGCCCCGAGCGTCACATCGCCGAACGTCGCGCTCAGCGCGTGGTCTGACTCCTCGGCGTCCGCGGGGGCATCGAAGTCCAGCGTGACCGGCTTGGCCGCGCGGGCGTCGATCCGGATGTCTGTCGGAGCCTTCACCGTCACCGGTTGGGCGTCAATCGCATAACTCGAGGACGTCCCGTCAGGCTCAACGACCATTCCTATGAACATGTAGTCCCCTGCCGGAACGCGCCTGGTCGCCAGGCCTCTCACATAGTCGAAATTGACCGCGCCGGTCTTCTTGTTGATGAGTAGCGCGAACGTGTCGTGCGCGGCCGTCCCGCGGCCGAACTCCGTGTAGGAGACGTTGTAGCTGGCCAGCTCCTTGTAGGCCCCGATCGCCGTACTCAACACCGCCGCGCCGCCAAGGCTCTTCGCGGCGACGTAGCCGGTGTAGAGGCCGATCGCGCCCGCAGCGGGCTTCACCGTCACGGGCACCTCGACCGTGCCGCCGGCCGGGACGGTCACCGAATTCGCGCCGAGGGAGAACATGCCGGCGGCGGCCTTGGTGCCGTTGACCTGGTTGACGCTCATCGACAGCGCGAGTGTGACCGGTGTGCTGCCCGCGTTGGCGTAGGCGATCTTCTGTGTCGCCGACGGTGTGCCCTCGTGGGGCCACGGGAAATATCCGAGGCTCAGGCTGCCGGTAGCGGTGATGTGCTGGGTGCTGGCCCGGCCGAGGTCGAGGCGACCGGCGCCTTGCTGGTAGACCGTCTGGCCATCGAGCTTCTTGGCCGTCGACATGAGCGCCCGCTTGAGCTCCGAAGGGGTCCAGTCCGGATGCTGTCCGGCCAGGATCGCCGCGCTGCCGGCCACGTGCGGCGTCGCCATCGAGGTGCCCGACATGGTCTCATAGCCGCCGCCCGGGTAGGGCGCGGTGATGCCGCCGCCGGGGGCGGTGATGTCAGGCTTGATGGCGTAGTCAAGGCGCCGGCTCGCGTTGACCCGAGGCCCCTCGCTGGAGAACTCGCTGAGGTTGTCGGTGCCCTTGTCGATGCTGCCGACCGTGACCGCGGAGTCGGCGGTGCCAGGCGAGCCGATGGTCTCCGGCGTGCCGTCGTTGCCGGCGGCGATGACGAACAGTACCTTCTTCGACGCCGTGAGGGTGTCGACCGTGTCCCGCATCAGGTCGACAGTGTCGCCGACGGGGCCACCGAGGCTCATATTGATCACCTTGGCGCCCGACTCCGCGGCCCACGCCATACCGGCGAGGATCGCGTCCTCGGCGCAACCGCCGGGCTCACACACCTTCGCAGACTTGATGTGGGCTTGCTTGGCGACGCCGGTGTACTTGCCGCCCGAGGCTGTCCCGCGGCCGGCGATGGTGCCCGCGACGTGCGTGCCGTGGCCGACCTCGTCCGTGAGCCCGGTGCCGGTGAAGTCTTTCGCGTCGACGACGACGTCCTTCAGATCGGGGTGAGTGCCGTCCACGCCGGTGTCCACGACGCCGACGGTCACGCCCTTGCCGGTGTATCCGGCTGCCCAGGCCGTTGGTGCGCCGATCTGCGGAACACTCACGTCCAGGGCTGGCTGCAGTTTGCCCACTGCCCACACTTTGGCTACGGCCGCGGCGGCAGCGGACTTCACAGGAGCGGTCAGCGACGCCCAGAAGGAACCCGCGTCGGCCTTGCGCTGGCGCAGCGATGTCAGGCGCAGCGTCGGCACCGACCGGACGGCTGTGGACCCCGCCAGCGCAGCCGGGGCTTTCAGCGTCGCGCCTGACCCAATGATCATCAGTGGCAGCGTCTTGGTACGGGCGTCGTCGTAGCCCCACTTGTGCAGCAGCGTGACGTTGAACAACCGCGGATCGAGCGTCCCGGCAGCGAGCGGCCGGACCGCGTCCGCGGGTAGGACGGTCAGGCCTTGTGGAGTCTCGTAGGTGGCGTACGAGACACGCTTGCGGTTCTTGCCCGGGACGAACCTGATGTTGGGCTTCCCCGTGCGACCGGACTGGACGTGGACCGTATCGCCCGTGATCAGCGTGACCGCATACGAGCCGCCGCGAACTGAGATGGGCGCTGCTCCCTGCGGCTCAGCGCCGTACGCCGAGTTCGCGCCTGGCGCGACGAGCGCGAGACCAGCCCCTGCCACGACGAGCGAGAGACTCGCGCCCACGGCCGTCACCCGGCCGAGTTGTCGCATCGATTTCTTCACTTCCACAACCTTCCGCTCCGCGGCCACGGCAATGATCCCGGCCGATGCGATACACAAAAGCAGGAGAATGTGAGGAATATATGAGGGCTCGGCCGTTGAAGCCTTTCGTAGTGAACGATTTGGGAAATACGCACTCGATGTGTCAGGTGGGCATCGGGAAGACGATAGCTGTTTGAAGTGTCGAAGCCAGTAACGATCGGACCCTGCCAAGCGACAGCCCAGCGAACAATACGGCTGTGTCGAGGACGCCGCCCTCGACACAGCTGCCCAGGTCAGAGCACTGATCGAACGAAAGCTCAAGATTGCGATCGAGTCGGTGAACGCCCGCATTCGTATCAGCTCACCACGGCCAACGACTGACTTCCTCAACAACCAAGGTCAGCCGTTAACTGGACAGACTCATCCAAGCAGGTTTCTCACAATTGGCTGTCAGAGTTGCCCGCCGTACCTCGAAACCGTCCGGAGGAGCATCGATGACCGCAAGAAGAAGACGCGGAGCTGCCGCGGTGGCCGTTCTGGCCGCCCTCGTGGTGAGCGTGAGCAGCTGGCAGAACGCATCGGCTGACACCGCCGCGAAGAACAGTGACCACAGGGTCGGCGTCGTCGAATACCACCTCGGGGACACCACGTTCACCGATCGCGACTGGTCGGGGCGGTCCGAGCTGGCGGGGGTCGTGCACTACCCGACCGACCTGCCTGCCGGGGCGCCACTCATCGTGCAGTTGCACCGCCAGGCGTACAGTTGCGCCACCGACGACCCCGACGCGAGCTGGCCGTGCCCACCCGGGGTCAGGTCCGTGCCGAGCTACCGCGGATACGACTATCTCAGCGAGGCGCTGGCCCGGCGCGGGTTCGTCGTCGTGTCGCTCAGCGCCAACGGCATCAACGCCTTCATGGGCACCTCGACGCAGCGGGCCCACCTGATCAACCGCCAGCTGGCGATGTGG
Source organism: Actinoplanes sp. ATCC 53533 (assembly GCF_003947245.1). Lineage (NCBI taxonomy): Bacteria > Bacillati > Actinomycetota > Actinomycetes > Micromonosporales > Micromonosporaceae > Actinoplanes > Actinoplanes sp. ATCC 53533. Next base: position 5,833 of record NZ_QHHV01000331.1, read on the forward strand.
CAGAAGCTCGCCGCGACCGGCATGGGCCCGCTGGCCGGTAGGTTCCGGGATCCGGCGACCGGGCGAGCGGCCGCCGTGGACTTCCGCGGGCGGGTCGACATGCGGCGGGTCGGCACGATGGGCCATTCCGTCGGTGGTCTCGGAGTGATGCGGCAGGCGGCCGACCGGTTCCGCGGCGAGTGGCCGGCCGGCGTGACGATCCGGGCGGTGGTGCCGATCGCGTCGGTCTACTTCGAGGAGAACGAGGGCGACAACAGCGACACCCTGATCACGAAGATCCCCTTCGCGGTGGTCTCTGCCGAGTGCTGGTCGTCCGGCGCCGACCGCCAGTACTTCGACAACGCCCGCGGCAAGAACACGGTCCCGGCGTACCTGGTGACCGTCCGGGGCGCCAACCACAGCTTTTTCAACACCCAGTGGTCGCCGTCCAGCGGCCAGTGGGGTGCCTCGGACGACAGCACCTGCCCCGACAACCCGGCCAGGCTGTCGGAGACCACCGAGCGCATGCTCGCCGTCGAGTACCTGACCGCCTACTACGAGCGCACTCTGCGCGACGACAAGCGCTACGACGCGATCCTCACCGGCGCCCGCCCGCTTGCGGTCCCGGGCGTCACCGCCACCGCCGAATACCTACCGCCGGCGAAATGACGGCTCAAGCGACACCCAGGTTTGGGTGAGCCCTGCCTTGCCTCCACGCTACCGGGGAAGATCACCTCTGCTCCCCCGGTACTGAGGGTCAGCGCCGATGTTGTGGGCGATCCGCAACGGTGATCGAAATATCGCGTGACGATCCATCGGATGGATGGGCGGTTTGACACCGGCCCGATCCTCACTCAGCGTGGCGGCATTCCACTCGACGAGGACGTCCCCCAACGCCCTCAACCACTCTGAAGCTCGCAGTTTCTGGTTGAATCTTAGGTCAAGTCCCTGGACGTGGTGTATTGGGTGATCTTCCGATTTGATCTTGGTTAGAGGAGGGGTTGACCGGGTTCGCCGGTGATGGGTTCACCGGTGGCGGGTTGCCATTGGTCGATGTCGTCGGGCCAGGGTGCGGGCCGGGCTTGGTCGTCCCACCAGCCGGTTTCGATGTTGTCGTTGATCAGGGCGGTGTTGAGGGCGGCGCGTTCGGCCGGGTCGGGAATGGCGTGCTCGCCGGTCGGGTGGGTCATGCTGCGGTCTCCAGTTGTAGGTCCTCGGTGGTCGCGGTGGACACGATGGTGGTGGGTGTGGTGCGGGCGCGGTCGAGCACGTCGAGAGCGAAGTAGCGGCGCCCTTCGGTCCATTCGTCGTGTTGTTCGGCCAGGACGGCGCCGACGAGGCGGATGACGGCGTCGCGGTCGGGGAAGATCCCGACGACGTCGGTGCGGCGGCGGATCTCCTTGTTGAGGCGTTCGTT
>NZ_QHHV01000332.1:0-6229 GCF_003947245.1 Actinoplanes sp. ATCC 53533
CGACGTCCGCTCCAACCGCAGGCAGCAGGAACTCTCCGGGCCCGGAACGGACGGCGTCTGCAGCACGGACGGTGCCACGCTGACCGAGCACTCGTACGACTCGGCCGACCGGCTCACCGATGCCGGCTACAGCTACGACGCGTTCGGGCGGACCACTGCCGTACCGGGCGGGCTGACCAATACCTACTACGCGAACGACCTGGTACAGCGCCAGGAACTGGGCGACGCCCGGCAGACCTGGACGCTCGACCCGGCGTACCGGTTCCGCGGTTTCAGCACCGAGACGGAGGTCGACGGCGCCTGGATCGGGTCCACCTCGAAGCTGAACCACTACGGTGACGACACCGATGAGGTCCGGTGGGTCGTCGAGGACACCGCGGGCCAGGCCTTCACCCGCAACGTCGCCGGTCCGGACAGCGACCTGGCGGCGACGACGACGTCGACCGGTGAGGTCCAGCTCCAGCTCACCAACCTGCACGGCGACGTCGCCGTGACGATCAACTCGGCGCTCAGCGAGCCGGAGCTGTACGACTACGACGAGTTCGGCGTGCCGGTAGCGGCGCAGGCCACCCAGCGTTACGGCTGGCTCGGCGGCAAGCAGCGCTCCGCCGAAGCGATGGGCGGCGTCATCCTCATGGGCGTCCGGCTCTACTCACCCAGCCTGGGCCGGTTCCTCCAGGTGGACCCGGTGGTCGGCGGAAGCTGCAACGCCTACGAGTACACCTGCGCGGACCCCGTCAACAAGCAGGACCTCGACGGAAAGTTCATCGGGCTCATCCTGCGGGGCGCCGCCTGGGCCGCTTCCAAGGCCTGTCGCGCCGGCCGCAATTGGTGCGCCCGAGCCGGCAAGTACGTCGGACGTCAGGTCTGGCGGGGTGTCAGGTGGGGCGGCCGGCAGATCTGGCGCGGGGCCACGAAGGCATACGGCTGGGCCGGCCGGCGGATGTGGTCGAGCAACAAGTGGGGTGTTCGCAGCCGCTTCTTCGGCAACAAGGGAGCAGGAAAGGGTGTCCAGGCGGGGCGCTTCAACCAGCCGGGGAAGAGCGGATGGCGCATAGGCTGGAGCGTCAAGAAGTACAAACAGGGACACTATGGCTGGGTGTTCCGGGTCCGTACCGGATCCGGCCGCAAGTGGGACCTGCTCAACGGACCAAGGACCTGAGGTGGGAGCAGTGGATCCTGTCGAGCGCACGCTCAGGGAGGGCACGGCGGGCGTCGCCGGACCGGCCGACCCGACCTGGCACCTCGTCGAGGACGGCGTCTCCACGCTGGACGTCACGTTCGGCCCGGAGGGCCCGGACGGATTCGGCGTGGCGTGGAGCTCTCACGAGGTCATCGTGAGTTTCGGTCAGGACTCGCGAATCGAGTTAGGTCCCGGGGACGAGGACATCGCCCTGCTGAGCGACATCGTGGCCGCTCTCATCGGCGGCCGGGTGCTCCGCCGGGGCCGGGCTGCTGCCGTCATCCTGCCTGACGGCAGCACGATCGGCGACCGAGTCTGAGGGGCCCCGCAGCCCGGACTCGCGCCGGATCAGTGGCTGCGCTGAGGTGAGCGGGCCGCAGGATGTCGACCTGGACGCCGCTTGTCCCGGGTGCCGCGCAAGCTCGCCGTGCTGAACGGCCGGGTGGGGTTCGGGCCGTCGCGCTAGGTCAAGGTGAAGACGTCGATGCCCCGCGCGCCCTGCGGAACCAGGAACACGGAGCCGTCGTCGCCGACGTCGCCGGCCTCGACGCCGATGCCCCGGCCGGTGGTCTCGTGGGGCGCCAGCTCGCCGAGCAGGGTCCAGTCGCCGCTGCGGAAGACGTACGCCCGCTGCCGGCCGTGGCTGACCGCGAGGAGATACCTGCCGTTGCCGGACCATCGCAGGTCGCTGATCTCGCCGTCGGGCCCGCGCAGTGTCGCCACGCGGCGCCGGGTCTCCGGATCCCATATCTCCACGCCGAAGTCGGAGATGCCGACCGCCACCAGGGCACCGTTCGGGCTGACGGCGAGGAGATCCGCGTCGCCGTTGTCCGAGGTGCGGCCGATGCCATACACCAGGGCTCCGTCGGAGAGCCGGCGCACCTCGAAGAGCGGACTCTCGTCCGGGCCTGTGGTCCAACTGACCACGAACCGGTCACCGTCCGGCGGGATGCTCAAGGCTCGTATGGGTCGCTTGATGGCCAAGGAGCTATCCGGCACGGGCTTGTACCGGAACAGCGAGCGAGGCACGACGTCGCGACCCACGGCGCCGTTCATCGATACCAGCACCAGGGCACCCTCAGTGAGCTGGGCGACCACGTCTGATCCGGTCCACACCGGCGGAGGGCTGCCGCGGACCGCTCCGGGTGGCAGGCGTGCCACGACCGCCGAACCGCTGTCGACATTGAAGCGATGGAGCCGGTTCTTGAGGTTGCCGGACTTCCCGATCACGGCCACGGCGGTGCCGGTCGGGTCCCAGTGCACGTCCGCATCGTGGAGATCGCAGCCGTCGGTCAGGGCGGGGGCGAACGTGCGTTCCAGCGCGCCGTCCCGACCGAAGATCTCGAGTCCCTGGTCGGCGCTCGTCACGGCGTACCGGGTCCCCGCCTGGTTCCAGACCGCGGCGCAGATGGGCCGGCCGGCCAGCCGGGTCTGACTGTAGACGTAGGTGGATGGGTTAGAGGAGGGTGGGTGAGACGCCGCAGTGGTCGGTGACGACGGCCGGCGGGCATGCCATTCGCTGGCGGCGAACGCCACGGCGGAGATCAACAGCGCCAGTACGGCGACCGCGGCGAGCCCCGGCCACCGTCCCCGGCCCGTCGGCGGGGGCATCGGCGCGGAGCCGGGGCCGGGCGTCAGGACAGGCAAGGCGGCCGAGGCCGCCGGGAGGACAGGCGCAGCACGCAGGGCGGTGCCGGCCGCCGCCGGCTCAGTGGTGCCCGGGGCGCCTCCGCCGTGCGAGGTCTGATACTCCGTCGGCGCGGCGACGGTGGCCGGCGGGGCGGCGGCGGTCTGTGGCAGATCGTCGTGAGCCGGCCGCGGCCGCCTGACCCGGACGGGGCGCCGGCCGGGCCGGCGCTGCCCCGGCGCGGATCCGGGTGCGCGGGCCGGTTCGGCCACGGCGCCCAGGAGCTCGCGGGCCTGCTCAGCGGAGAGGCGGCGGGCCGGGTCCTTGTCCAACAGGCCCTTGATCACCGGCCACAGCGTCCCGGCATGGGCCGGCGGGGTCGGCGCGGTGGTCAGGATGGCGGCGAAGGTGGCCAGGGTGCTGTCTCGCTGGAACGGCGAGCGACCGGTGACCGCGGTGTAGAGGGTGACGCCGAGGGACCAGAGATCGGCGGCCGGGGTCGCGGCCTGGCCGTCGATCCGCTCCGGCGCCAGGTATGCCGGCGATCCGACCATCAGCCCGGCGGCGGTGAGAGCGGTGGCGTCGTCGATGGCGGCGATGCCGAAGTCGGTGAGCACGACCTGGTCGGCGCCGAGCAGGATGTTGGCCGGCTTGACGTCGCGGTGGGTGATGCCCGCGCGGTGGGCGGCGTGCAGCGCGTCGAGGACCCGAAGCCCGATTCGCGCGGTCTGCCCCGCCGGCAGCAGCCCGTGGTCGTCGATGGCCTGCGCCACCGAGGGCCCGTCGACCAGCTCCATGACGATCCAGGGCCGATCGTCGTCGAAGACCACGTCGTACACGGTGATGATGCTGGGATGGCGAAGCCGGGCGGCGGCCTGGGCCTCCCGCAGCGCGCGCTGAATGTGCGGATCCGGCGGGCCGGCCGGTTCGGCGTGGGCGGCGGCGTGCCGGATCTCCTTGACGGCCACGTCGCGACCGAGCAGGACGTCGTGCGCCTGCCAGACCACGCCCATCCCGCCCCGCCCCAAGGGCCGCGCCAGGCGGTAGCGACCGGCGACCACCCGCTCCGCGCCCTCGGTCATATCCGGAAACTTACCGGCTAGCGGCCCGAGCGCTGAGTTAGTGTTCCGCAAGATCATCCAGGGGCGGGGAACGACGAGAGCCCAGGTCGAGGAAACCACCTCTGACCTGGGCCTTCGTGCTCTGAGCGGGCGACGAGAATCGAACTCGCGTAGTCAGTTTGGAAGACTGAAGCTCTACCATTGAGCTACGCCCGCGTTGCGCCGCACTCACGGTGCCGCGCGTGCCCACAATACTGAATGCCGCCGCCGCATGCGAACCCGATATCCCCCGCGTGGCGCACCTGGGTGACGCCGCGGCACACGACACGCAGCGGACCGCATACACTTGCCGTCGCCACGGGGTGTGGCGCAGCTTGGTAGCGCACTCGCTTTGGGAGCGAGGGGCCGTGGGTTCAAATCCCGCCACCCCGACTTCACCAACATCGAAGAGATCCATCAAGGAGTACGCCTGTGAAGAGCACCGTCGAGACTTTGAGTCCGACTCGGGTGCGGCTCGCCATCGAGGTGCCGTTCGACGAGCTGAAGCCCAGCCTGCTGAAGGCGTACCGCGAAATCGGTTCTCAGGTCCAGATCCCCGGCTTCCGCCGGGGCAAGATCCCCGCTGCGGTCATCGACCAGCGCGTCGGCCGGGGCACGGTCCTCAACGAGGCCGTGCAGGAGGCCATTCCGCAGCAGATCCTCGCCGCGGTTCGCGAGCATGATGTCAAGACGCTCGGCCGCCCCGAGGTGGAGATCACCGAGTTCGCCGACAACGAGCCGCTGAAGTTCACGGCCGAGGTCGACGTCCGGCCGGAGATCACGATCCCCGAGCTGTCCGGCATCTCCGTCACCGTTCCGGCCGTGGAGATCGGTGACAGCGAGATCGATGAGCAGATCAAGGGCCTGCGGGAGCGTTTCGCCACCCTCAAGACCGTGGATCGCCCGGCCGAGGAGGGCGACTACGTCCAGCTCGACCTCCGGGCGACCGTCGACGGCGAGGAGGTGGCCGGCGGCTCCGCGAGCAACATCTCGCACGAGGTCGGCAGCAAGCAGCTGCTGCCGGGTCTCGACGAGGTCCTGGTCGGCCTGGTCGCCGGCGCCGACGCGACGTTCACCACCCAGCTCGTGGGCGGCGACTTCGCCGGCCGTGACGCCGAGGTGGCCGTGACCGTCAAGTCGGTCAAGGACAAGCAGCTCCCCGAGATCGACGATGAGTTCGCCCAGCTGGCGAGCGAGTTCGACACCCTGGAGGAGCTCAAGGGCGACCTGCGCGAGCGGCTCGGCAAGGTCAAGAAGGTCGAGCAGATCTACGCGGCTCGCGACGAGGCGCTCAAGCAGCTCGTCGAGGCCGCCGAGATCCCGGCCCCCGAGGGCATCGTCAAGGATGAGGTCGAGGGCCGCAAGCAGGCCATGACCGACCAGCTCGAGCGCATCGGCGCCACCCTCGAGGACTACCTGACCTCCGAGGAGAAGACCGAGGAGCAGATCGACACCGAGCTGACCGAGGCGGCCACCGAGGGCGTCCGGATCCAGCTGCTGCTCGACACCATCGCGGACGCCGAGGACATCCAGGTCTCCGACGACGAGTTCGGGCACGAGATCGTGCACCGCGCCCAGCGCGCCCAGATGCAGCCGCAGCAGTACTACGACCAGCTCGTCCAGTCGGGTGCGGCCGCGGCCGTCTTCGGCGACGTGCGCCGCGGCAAGGCCCTGGCCAACGTCATGGAGCAGGTCACGATGACGGACAGTGACGGCAACACGCTCTCTCTCGAAGACCTCCGCGAGGCCTCCGAGGACGAGCACGCCGGGCACAATCACTGAGCTGATATCACGGGTCGGCCGCCGCGCGTCACTTACGGTGCGCGGCGGCCGCTCTTTTTCCGGGTACGGCGGGAGCTGATGCGCTGTCAGCGAACACCTGCCCGAGCGGGAAGCTGATGCGCATGCGACCGGTTAGGTTGGTCGTACGACGGACAACCTGCCGGCCGGATCCTCGGCCGACACAGTCAGCTGTGAAGGGCTGCCATGACCGATCTGCACATCCCTGGGAGTCCCACCCTGCGTGGTGGTGACTCCATCAGTGGCAACCTCGACGACTCGGTCTACAACCGCCTGCTGCGGGAGCGGATCATCTTCCTCGGCAGCGAAGTGACCGACCAGGTTGCCAATCGCATCTGCGCGCAGTTGCTCCTGCTCTCCGCGGAAGACCCGGACCGCGACATCAACCTGTGGATCAACTCGCCGGGTGGTTCCGTCTACTCCGGCATGGCGATCTACGACACGATGCAGTTCATCGACAACGACGTCTCCACCGTGGCCATGGGCATGGCCGCGTCGATGGGGCAGTTGCTGCTCTGC
>NZ_QHHV01000333.1:0-11957 GCF_003947245.1 Actinoplanes sp. ATCC 53533
GGGTGCGGGTTGCAGGCAGCGGCGGTGGTGAGCGACGGCTTTGTTCACCGCGTCGGACAGGTTGTGCATCAGATGCCATCGGTCGGCGACTTGGATCGCGTCGGGTGCGCCGCGGGTGGCGCCTTCGGCGTAGCAGCCGGCCCTATCTCGACAGATCACTTCGACGCCGGGATGCGCCTGGAGCCAGGCGGCCAGCGAGTCGGCTGCTGCGGTCGTCGAGGACGTCGATCACCTGGTGAGTACTCATGTCGATCAGGACGGTGCCGTAGCGGTGACCGCGCCGCCAGGCGAAGTCGTCCACGCCCAGGACTGTCACTGCGGGCACCACTGGTTCCGGCAGGGCCCGGACCAGGCGCAGCAGCGTCATCCGGCCCACAGCGGTACCGACGTGGCTGGTCAGGCGGGCGCCGGCCCGGCCACCCACCGCCAGCGCTACCGCTTCCAGCAGGCGACGGGCCAGCAGGCTGTGCCGGCCGTGTCGCACAGTCAGTCCGTCGATTTGCTCGGCGAAGATCCGGCGGACACAGTCTGCCAGGGTGCAGAAGAACCGCCGCACCCGTAACCGGACCACGGTCTCCCGGCCCGCGATCGCGGTGTCGAGCAGGCGCCGCTCGTACCGGCTGTGCACCCGCCATGACGGGGTGGAACAGGCCGGACACCGAGCGGCGACCGTGCTGGTCTCGGCCTGCACCCGCATCGACGTGCCCGTGTCGGACACGTTCGTGATGCGCAGCCCGGACAGGTGCGGGAAGAACACCGCAAGTAGCTCCACTAAGGACATAGGACATGATCAACCATCGACCAGTCGCGATCACCGAGACCGTGCCAGAGCCGCTTCGCCCTGACCCTTGACACCGGGTGGGTAGAGGCCGTGGTCGATCCTTGGCCAGCTGATTTGGCCGGCACGCACACCCAGCACGCACGGCACATGAGGTAAAGCTGTCGAAGCGCGGCCGATGGTCGCGACGCAGCCCCAAATCCAGGCGCCCGATCAGTTGGCGGCTTGGCAGAAGGTTGCTCATCGGCGTTCGGTCCAACCGCCCCGAACGTCGTGACATTGACAGGCAGACGGCGGCCGGGACCTCGCGGGACCGCCGACCGCCGCCGCCTGGCGCCACCCGATCAAGCTCGGCCTTCTCAGTGTGGCCGAACGATTGTACCGACGTTGTCCCGTACGTACAATGCTATGGAGCATCGTGACCACGTACGGTGGGACTCATGATCGATCCTTCGGCTGATCGCGCGGTGTTCCGCCAACTCGCCGACTTGCTGCGCGACCAGATCCAGTCGGGCAGCCTCGCCCCCGGCGAGCCGCTGCCCAGCGAGCTGCGGCTGGCTCAGGAATACGGCATCAGCCGCACCACCGTGCGCCAGGCCATCGGCCAGTTGCGCACCGAGGGCCTGGTGACGGTCGATCGGCCACGAGGGACATTCGTCCGCGTGCCGGAGCAGACCGAGATCATCACCCTGGGCCGCGGTGAGTTCGCCGGCGCCCGCATGCCGACCGACGCGGAACGCCGCACCTATCGCCTCGGCGAAGGCGTCCCGGTCCTGGTGATCACGGCAACCGACGGCACCACCATGGTCCACCCGGCAGACCGCGTCCAGCTGACCCGCCCCTGAGCCGCCAGAATTCCGCGGACACGGCGACCGGCACGATTCTGGCACCAGCGCACCAGCGCACCAGCGCACCGACGCACTGACGCACTGACGCACTGACGCAGGACCTCAGACCACCAGCGCGCAGCAAGACGACGCCAGACCAGCGACCCACCGAAGACCAGCGTGCGCCGGGAAACGACAAGCGGCACGCTGAGGGAAATCCTCAATCGAGCGGCACGCTGAAGACCACCGCACTCTGAGGAAGACTCCAGACCATCGCCGCCGCCGCTCCTCAGGCCCGGCCGGATCACGCCCAGACGATCCGGCCGACTGCCCTATTTGCGGACGCGGCGGCGATATCCCTTCGCCGCATCCCACGACTCGATGACGAGATGATCCGCGGGCACCCCCAGGTAAGTGAGCGACACCTCCGTCACGTCGATGCGGAAGTAGCCCGCTCCCGGCACAGGTGAGTCGGGTGACTCCTCGACCTCCACCGCCGCGCCCGCCAGTTTCGCGTCGCCGGGCCAGCTTCCTGGATCGTCGGCCGGCGGCTCGAGGGTCGGGCTGTGCACCGCTATCCGCGGGTCGCGGCGCACGTCCAGCAGCTTCATCGAACCGTCCATCATGCCGAACGTGACCTCGCCGCCCTCGAACTTCAGCTCCGTCCCGCTGATCCGCGGCGCGCCGTCTCGTCGTACCGTCGCGATCGTCTTGTTTGTGCCCGCGTCGAAGCGAGCCCTGACCTTCGCCGCGAACTCTGCGAATTCCCTCTCGATCTCCTGCCAACTCGCCATGCACCAACCCTAGAAGCCGGGTCTGACAATTCAGAACAGGTTGTACTGCTCGATCGCCAGGGTGAAGCCGTGTCCGGACTTCGTGTTCTCGCAGCGCATCGCCTTGGTGGCGCTGCTGCAGGTGAAGTCGCCGGCTCGCAGGGACGTTCCGTAGGCCAGCTTTTCCTTTCCGCCCAGCACCGTGTCGCCCGCGCACGTGAATGTCGCTTCCTTCGCCTGATCGACGGAGATTCCGAAGCCCCAGTCGAGGTCGCAGTCGGCCGGTGCCGGTGGCGGCTGCCAGTTCTTCCGCACGATGTCGCAGCGGGCTCCGGATCTGTCCAGGTAACAACCGATATTTCCGGACGGCGACACGAAGTTCGCCTCGCTGACGGCCACGGGTGGGGCCAACGATGGCAACGCGGCGGCCGGAGACGAGGCCAAAACAGACGGCGCCGAAACGGACGGAGAAAGAACGGCCGCCGGCGCATCGCCAAGAGCCGCGTTTGTCGCCATCGGCGGAGTTGCCGACCGCGTGCCGGACGCATCCGACGACGCCGAACACGCCGTCAAAGCCGCGACCAGCATGATCACGCCACACACCCCAGCCCATCCACGCGCTGCCACGCCACCCGGAAGACGCACTGCCATGCCACCCGGGCGAACGCCTGCACGTCCAGGTGGCTGCCCAGCTCCGCGGAGACGCACTGCGATGCCGCCCCGGACGCGCGCCGCTGCCATGCCACCCCCAAAAGCGGAATGATAGGAGCGTGGAGCAAGAAACTGTGAGCACCCGCGACGCCCACGAATCGTTGCCACCCGCGATGCGCGCCGCGGTCGACGACTTCGCGGTGCATCTCGCCCGCGTCGACAACCGTTCCGCGCACACTGTGCGGGCGTATGTCGGGGATGTCGTCTCGCTGCTCGATCATGCGGCGGCAGCCGGCTGTGCCGCCCCGGCCGACCTGGACATCATGGTGCTCCGCGGGTGGCTCGCCCAGCGGATGACCGACGGCGCCGCGCGTACCTCGCAGGCCCGTCGCGCGGCCGCGGCCCGCACCTTCACCGCATGGGCCCACCGGTCCGGGCTCTGCCCGGCCGACGCCGGCGCGCAGCTGGCCAGCCCGCGGGCGCACCGCGACCTGCCGTCGGTGTTGCGCGCCGACCAGGCGGCGGACCTGGTCGTCACGACCGCCGACCCCCATGCGGTACGCGATCGAGCGGTCCTGGAACTGCTCTACGCGACAGGGGTACGGGTCAGTGAGCTCTGCGGCCTCGACACCGCCGACATCGACGACGGGCGCCGGGTGGTCCGTGTCTTCGGCAAGGGCGCCAAGGAGCGCATGGTCCCCTTCGGCATCCCGGCCGAGCGGGCCCTCGACGACTGGCTGCGGCACGGCCGTCCCGGTCTGGCCCGGCCCGGCAGTGGTGACGCCCTCTTCCTGGGGGCCCGGGGCGGCCGGCTGCAGCAGACGGTCGTCCGGCGGATCGTGGCCGCCGCCGCCCAGGCCGCGGGCCTGCCGCACACGAGCCCGCACGACCTGCGCCATTCGGCTGCCACGCACCTGCTGGACGGCGGCGCCGACCTGCGCGCGGTCCAGGATCTGCTCGGCCATTCCTCGCTGTCGAGCACCCAGATCTACACCCACGTCTCGACCGAACGCCTCCGGGCCGCCTTCCACCAAGCCCACCCCCGCGCCTGACTACCGCCACCCACCTACCCGCCCGCAACGCCGCCGCCGAAGCCGCCGGCAAAGCGCCCACACAAGACGCCCGCACAAACCCGCGGAAACGGGTGCGTTCTTGGGAGTGAGCTACACATAGGCGATCATGAGACAGCTCGACGTCTTCGCTGGTTATGGCCGCAAGCCAATACGCATGGATTCCCGGTCGCGCTAGACGGCGGCCCGTCGCATTACTGCTGGTCGCCGCCTTTCGGTGAGCTTCGTCGAGAAGAAGACCTACCCGGGCGGCTGCAGCCGCTGGCGCCCAGCGGGCTCGGCAAAGACCCCGATGAGTCCGGCACCGCCACCAGGCACTGCTCCGTCGCGGAGGGCGGTGCCGCATCGCGATTTGGTGTGGTCTGTCAGGTGGGTCGTTCTACGGCGGGCATCGGGGTCAGTGTGTCGACCCCGGCATGTTGTCCAACGCTGTCCAAGACGACCACCCGATACCGGAAACGGCCAGTACGATCCGCACCACTGAACGTTCTCGAACCGGAGGACCGATGCCCAACACCCTACGAACCGCCGGGCTGGTCCTACTCGGCACCAGCATCCCAGCGGCCATCGCCATGGCCCTGGCCATACCGCTCACAGCACGCGCAACCGAGGCCCTGCGCAGCGGCCACACCAACGCGAGCCCAATGACGGCCTGGCCGGCCCAGGCGTCGGTGCTGACCGGACGGCTGGACGAGATCCTGCGGTGGGCCCGCTGCCCCACAATCGAGAACAACACTTAGGCCATCCGGGGCTTCCATGCCCGGGATGTGCCCAACGCGTCGCAGTGGCCTGGGCTTCTCGGTGGGCCGAGGTCCTGGGCGTGTTGTCGGTGGATCCGGGGTGTGCGGAGCGGGTTCGTCGGTCCGGGCACTGGTGGAGGGAGTGGATTGATGCGCAGTCAGAAGCTGCCATCGCAGACGGTCGTGACCGGAGTGGGTGGGGCGTTGGCGGCGTTGGCCGTCACGGTGGTGGTATCGATGCCGGTTGTGGTGGGCTTGTCGGGCACGGTGGGTGATGCGCGTTCCGGCAGCGGGATGGTCGGGGCGTGGACGAGCCGGGCGGGGTCGGTGCTCGCGGGCAAGGTGGACGCGCTGCTGCTCCTGGTCCGCTGCCCTTCGATCAAGAACGGGTCTGGTTTGGTGCCGTTGCTGCTCCAGCCTTCCGTCCGCAACGGTATTGCCCTCCGGGGCGAGCCCACCCGGTAGGCCGCCTGCCGCAAGCAGCGAGTGACCGCCCGGGCGAGGCCGGACCGGCGACCGCTGCGGCTGCGCCGACATTCCCCTCTACGGACAGGTGCCCAAGGACCGGAACCACGATCAGCCGGGCCAGCTCCATGCGGTAGCTGGGGGACTCGACTGCGTGTGGGTGAGCTCGGGGTCAGGGGAGCAGCAGGAGTCACCGAAGAGTGAGCGAGCCGTTCCGAACGATCGGGCATCGGGCCCACCGCAGGATCGTCTCCGCCCTGCCTGCCAGCGCCGACCAGGCCGGGCTTGTCCACGCCTGGCCCACCGCGTCCGGCACACCCGCCGCAGCGGGCATCGACACCGCAAGCATCACCGTCAACGCCGCCACCGACACACCCACCCAGGCCGCCGCCGTCCGAAGGGGCCGAATCGTGCTACGCATCAAACCACTCCTTCGTTCACACCGGGTTGCTGACCTACCACGCGGGCTCATCCCGCGACAGTGGAGCCGTCGCGGACAGGCGGCTGCGACATCTAGCGAACAGATTGCGTGCCGTTGATGATTGTCGGGCAGCGGACCAGTCGCAGGATCTGATCCAGCCGTCCGGTCAACGCCAACGACGCCTGAGCCGGCCAGGCCGCCACCGGGCTCACGCTGGTGTGGCCGCTGCGCAGGGCCTCGGTTATGCCTGCGGTGATCGGTGTGGCCAGGGCCACGGCGATGGCCGCCAGGACGCCGGCGGCGAGCACGGCCAGCCCGGCGGTTCGTAGGGTGTTGGGCATCGGTCCTCCGGTTCGAGAACGTTCAGTGGTGCGGATCGTACTGGCCGTTTCCGGTATCGGGTGGTCGTCTTGGACAGCGTTGGACAACATGCCGGGGTCGACACACTGACCCCGATGCCCACCCCGACCAACCATCCCGTGTCAGCGCGCGGAACCCGCCGACAAGGCGCCCGCACAAGCGCCCGCAGAAGCCTGCCCGGCCCCATCCGCCGACCAGATCACGCAGGTCACCCAGGGAGCCTGGGACGGCGCCGTGCCAGAAACGGCCGAGCCGACCCGGCGAGCACCACGTACGATCAGTGCGTGAGCGCCGGAGATCCGCCCCCGCCCATCCCGGGAGCGCGGCTCCTCTTCTCCCTCGACGCGGCTACCGCCTATCTCAACCACGGCTCCTTCGGTGCCGTCCCGATCGGGGTGCAGCGCGCCCAGCAGCGCCTGCGGGACGAGGTCGAGCGCAACCCGATGGCTTTTTTCGCCTCGCCGGGGCTAACCGATCGCATCATCCATACCCGACGGCATCTCGCCCACTTCCTCGGCGCCGATCCCGATGGCAGCGCCCTGCTGCCGAACGCCACCGCCGCGGTGTCGCTCGTGCTGCAGTCGGTGCGGCTGGCCTCCGGTGACGAGGTGCTGCTCACCGATCACGGGTACGGCGCCAATGCGATCGCCGTGCGGCGTCAGTGCCGGCGGGACGGGGCCAGCGCGCGCACCGTCGCCCTGCCGCTGGATGCCTCGGATGCCGAGGTCGTGTCCCGGATTCGCGGCGCGTTGCGGCCCGGGAAGACCAAGCTGCTGATCATCGATCAGGTCACCTCGCCCACCGCGAAGGTGCTGCCGGTGCGGGAGATCGCCGCCGCCGCCCGCGAGCACGAGATCCCGGTGCTGGTCGACGCCGCGCATGTGCCCGGTATGTTGTCCGTCCGGGTCGACCGGCTCGGCGCCGACTTCTGGGTCGGCAACCTGCACAAGTGGGCCTTCGCCCCGCGCGGCACCGCCCTGCTCACCGTGGCGCCGGCCTGGCGCCGCCGGATCGAGCCGCTGGTGGTCTCGTGGGACCACGATTCCGGCTTCCCGCTGTCGGTCGAGTCCCAGGGCACCGCCGACTATTCGTCGTGGCTCGCCGCGCCGGCCGGTCTTTTCACGCTGCGCACCCTGGGGGTGGCGGCGGTGCGGGCGCACAATGCGGCGCTCGCGGCCTACGGTCAGCGGGTGGTCGGCGCGAGTCTCGGCCTTGCCCCCGCCGAGCTGCCGGAGCCCGGCGCCGCCGACGCTGCCATGCGGATCGTGCCGCTGCCCTCCGGCCTGGCCACGACGCAGCCGGAGGCACACGCGCTGCGCCAGCAGATCGCCGACAAGCTGGCGACCGAGGTGGCGATCAACGCCTGGGGCGGCCGCGGCTGGCTGCGGCTGAGCGCCCAGGTCTACAACCGCCCGGAGGAATACGAAACCCTGGCGGAGCGGCTCCGGCCGCTGCTGGCGTCGCTGCGCTGAGGCGGTCACAGCGGCAGCAGCCGAACGCGGCCGAGGCCGAGCAGGGTGAGCGGGTCGAGGTATTCCGCACCGCGACGTAATCCCCAGTGCAGACAGGCGGCCGTGGGACAGCCGGGGTGGCCGGGCACGAGTGTGCCGATCTCCTCGCCGGCCGCCACGGGATCGCCGGGACTATGCGGCTCGACCAGCACCGGCTCGTAGGTGGTGCGCAGGCCGCCCGGATGGGCCACGCTGACGACGCCCCGGCCCGCGATCTGGCCGGAGAACACGATCACGCCGGCGCCCGCGGCCCGGATCACAGAGCCGGAAGCGGCTGCCAGGTCGGCCCCGCGGTGACCAGGCAACCAGGGCCTGGGCGGCGGATCGAACCGCCGCACGACCCGCGCGCCGGCAACGGGCCAGCGGAACCCACCACGGGCCAGCCCGGCAAGCGAGACAGCAGACCCGGCGAAGGAGGCACCCGGCCCAGCAAACGAAACCGCCGGGCCAGCGAACGACGCACCCGGCCCAGCAAACGAAACCGCAGGCCCGGCGAACGAAACGGCCGGCCCGGGGAAGGAGACGGCCGGCCCACCGAAGGAGACAGCAGGGCTGGTGAAAGGGACCGGTGGCCCACCGAGAACCATGAGCACCGAAAGGAGGAGCACCATGCCGGGCATGGTGCTCTCAACCAAGGCGCGCCGCGACCCGCCCTGTGGACAACCAAGCGCGCAGCGACCGCCCTGTGGACAACCGCGACCCGCCGCCGAGCTCAACCGATAAAATGCCGAGCTCAACCAACAAAATCCGGCCTAGCTGCCGCCGAAGCCCGCTTCATCCGGGAGTGAGATGTCCGGCTTCTCGAGTTCCTCGACGTTGACGTCCTTGAAGGTCATCACGCGGACGTTCTTCACGAAGCGGGCCGGCCGGTACATGTCCCAGACCCAGGCGTCGTGCATCTCGACCTCGAAGTAGACCTCGCCGTCGGAGTTGCGGACGTGCAGGTCCACCTGGTTCGCCAGGTAGAACCGGCGTTCCGTCTCCACCACGTACGAGAACTGTCGGACGATGTCGCGGTACTCCCGGTAGAGCTGCAGCTCCATCTCGGTCTCGTACTTCTCGAGATCCTCTGCGCTCATCGCTTCTCGCCCTCCATGGCCTCATCTTCCCCCACCGGCACCGGCGGCCGAGGCTGCTCGCCCGACGCCACGCCGACCGTACCCTCCGCCGCTGGCCAGAGCATCAGCGGCTCGGCGTTGACCGGGGGCGGATTCGTCGGGCGGCGGGCCCGGGGCGGGCGGTTGCCGCGTCCCGAGACGGCCGCCACGTTCACGTACGAGAAACGGTGTTCGGCGCAGGGACCGTGCCGGGTCAGCGCCGCGCTGTGCTCCTCGGTGATGTAGCCCTTGTGCACCGCGAATCCGTAGTCCGGGAACCTGCCGTCCAGCTCCACCATCAGCCTGTCCCGGGTGACCTTGGCGAGCACGCTGGCCGCCGCCACGCACGCCGCGACCCGGTCGCCCTTCCACACCGCGAGACCCGGTGCACCCAGGCCGTCGACCGGGAAACCGTCGGTCAGGACGTACTCGGGGCGGGTGGTGAGCGACGCGAGCGCGCGGCGCATCGCCGCCAGGTTGCACACGTGCAGGCCGCGGCCGTCCACCTCGGCGGGCGGGACGATCACCACCGACCAGGCCAGCGCGCGCGCCACCACCTCGCCGTAGACGCGTTCGCGGGCGGCGGCGGTGAGCAGCTTGGAGTCGGCGAGCTCGTCGATCTCGCCGCGCTTGCCCTCGGGCAGGATGGCCGCGGCGGCGACCAGCGGCCCGGCGCAGGCGCCGCGGCCGGCCTCGTCGGCCCCCGCGACGTGCCGGAAGCCGCGGCGCTGCAGGGCCCGTTCCAGGGCGTAGAGGCCGCCTTCGCGGCGGACCACGGTGCGGGGTGGGCTCAGCATCAGGGGCTCTGCACGGGTGCGCAGCGGCGCACCAGGTCGGCGAGCCCGATCGGGAAGATCTGCTCGGTCGAGGCGTCGATCTCGTCGGCCGACCACCAGCGGTGCCCGAGGATGGTCCGCTGCTCCTCGGGGTCGAAGCCCGCGGTGTCGACCTGCCACTCGTCGACCCGCAGCAGGAAGAAGTCTTGTTTCTGCCGGTACTGCCGGTTGTCGTAGCTGAACTCGGCGGTCTCGTGGTGCACCGGCTCGCCCAGCTCGGCGGGGTCGGCCCGCAGGCCGGTCTCCTCCAGCAACTCGCGCGCCGCGCCCTGGGCGGGGGTCTCGCCCTCGGCCAGGCCGCCGCCGGGGGTGAACCACCATCGCTGGTCGGCGCGGGCCGGGTCGGTCCCGTGCAGCAGCAGCGTGCGCTCCGCGGCATCGATGAGCAGGACCCGGCCGGCCCGGCGGTTGATGAACGTCACGCCCCCAGCCTATTGCGCCCGTGGTCGATCTTGATGCCGGGTCAGTTGGCTTGCGCCGGGTCCGGGATGCTGTCGAACTCCTTGGGCACGGACAGCCAGGTCGCGCGGGACACCGGCCAGAAGATGGTGAACGCCCGGCCGACGATCGAGTCGGTCTTGATCGTGGCGGCCTGGATGTCCTCGCTCTGCTCCCAGTGCTCCAGGGAGTCGCCGGAGGCGGAGCGGTGGTCACCCATGACCCAGAGGCGCCCGGCCGGCACGGTGATGTCGAACTTCTCGTCCGCCGCCGGGTCCTGCTTGCCGTCCGCGTCGGTGTAGATGAACGGCTCGTCCAGCGAGTGCCCGTTGATCATCAGGCGTTCCTGGTCGTCGCAGCAGACCACGTGGTCGCCGCTGACGCCGATGATGCGCTTGATGAAGTCTTCGCCCTCGGTGCCGCTCTGCCACTCGGTCGGGGCCCGGAAGACCACGATCTCGCCGCGACGGGGCTCCCGGAAGTCGTAGACGAGCTTGTTGACCAGCACCCTGTCCCAGACGTTGAGCGTGTGCTCCATCGAGGGCGACGGGATGTAGAAAGTCTGTAGCACGAAGAAGCGCACCAGGACGGCGACGAGGATCGCCACTCCCAGCAGGATCGGTAGCTCGCGCCAGAACGAACCGCTGCGCTTGGATTCGGTGTGCTCGTCAATCACGATCGGAGCCTACGTCCCCGGGGCCGGAACCACAGTCCGGAACGCGCGGATACCCCGACACTTAAGAGGAACGGCAGCATAGCCGCGGCGGTGACGGGATCGGGGTCGTGCCGCGGATATTCACCGGCGGGCGCCGCCGCGACCGGGTGGTCGGCCGCGTAGGCCTTCCAGTTGTCGGGCACGGAAAGGCTGGTGAAGTGGCTGGTGGGCCACACCACCACGAAGGCCCGGCCGATGATGTTGTCGATGGGCACGGGGCCCTGGCAGCGGGCATCCTGGGACACCAGCCGGTGGTCGCCCATGACAAACATCTCATCGGCGGGGACGGTCACCTCGGCGAACCGGCGGCTGGTGCACTGCCGCGGATTCGGCGGTGCCTCGAGCGGCGAGTCCTCGAAGATGTACGGCTCGTCGACCGGCTCGCCGTTGACGGTGATCCGGCCCTGCTCGTCGCAGCAGGCGATCTTGTCGCCGGGCAGGCCGATCACCCGTTTGATGAAGTCCCGTTCGCCCGGACGGCTGACGCCCACGAGGTCGCCGATGGTGCGGCCGAGCTTGGCGCCGAAGGTGTTGCTGACCGGCTCGGCCGGCTGCTCGGGCGCCCAGTTGTCGGTGCCGCGGAAGACCACGATCTCGCCGCGCAGCGGGTCGCGCATGTCGTAGACGACCTTGTTGACCAGGACCCGGTCCTTGATCGCGAGGGTGTTCTCCATCGAACCGGACGGGATGTAGAACGCCTGCACGAGGAAGGTGCGGATCAGCACGGCCAGGCAGAACGCCACCACGAGCAGCAGCGGCAACTCCTGCCAGAGGGGCATCTCCTTGCGCCGGATCACCCGCCCGCGGCGACGGCCGGAGGAGGAGGCTCGATACCCCTGCATCGGTTCCACGCTACGCATCTCCCGCCGCCGTCCGGTCGAGCCGCCCCGGATACAGCACTACCGCCCGGCATCCCCCGCGGAGGACGTGTCGGGCGGTAGTGCGAATAGTCCACCAGCGCGGCGACTGCCGCGATAGCACTGATTCCCATCCGTCACTGGCGCAAGCGTAGTGCGCCCGCGCGGTAAACGTCAGTCCGAGTGAATACGGCCCGGACTGCTTGTGGGTTCAGCTGACGGTCTGCTTCTCGCGCAGCTCCTTGATCTTGGCCTTCTTGCCACGGAGCTCACGCAGGTAGTAGAGCTTGGCGCGACGCACGTCGCCGCGGGTCACGACCTCGATGCGGTCGAGCTGCGGGCTGTTGATCGGGTACGTGCGCTCGACACCGACGCCGAAGCTGATCTTCCGGACCTTGAAGGTCTCGCGCAGCCCGCC
>NZ_QHHV01000334.1:0-6535 GCF_003947245.1 Actinoplanes sp. ATCC 53533
TGATCACCGGATGTTCGTGCTGTGTCCGCCGTCAGTTCCGCGGGGCGCGAGAGACACCACGACACCATCCGTTCGGAGCAACAGTCCACATGACGAGCAGCATCGAGGCCACCTCGAGCGCCAACAGGGTCACCGTCGACGATCTCGGCTCGGAGGAAGCATTCCTCGCAGCTATCGACGAGACCATCAAGTACTTCAACGACGGCGACATTGTCGAAGGCACCGTCGTCAAGGTCGATCGGGACGAGGTCCTGCTCGACATCGGCTACAAGACCGAGGGCGTCATCCCCTCGCGCGAGTTGTCGATCAAGCACGACGTGGACCCCGCGGAAGTGGTGTCGGTCGGTGACCACATCGAAGCCCTCGTCCTCACCAAGGAGGACAAGGAAGGCCGCCTGATCCTCTCGAAGAAGCGTGCGCAGTACGAGCGCGCGTGGGGCACGATCGAGAAGATCAAGGAGGATGACGGCGTCGTTCGCGGTTCCGTTATCGAGGTTGTCAAGGGTGGCCTCATCCTCGACATCGGCCTCCGGGGCTTCCTCCCCGCTTCACTGGTCGAGATGCGCCGTGTGCGCGACCTGCAGCCGTACGTGGGTCGTGAACTCGAAGCCAAGATCATCGAGCTGGACAAGAACCGCAACAACGTGGTCCTGTCCCGGCGCGCGTGGCTTGAGCAGACTCAGTCCGAGGTTCGCACCGAGTTCCTCAACAAGCTGCAGAAGGGCCAGGTCCGCAAGGGCGTCGTGTCCTCCATCGTCAACTTCGGTGCCTTCGTGGACCTGGGTGGCGTGGACGGCCTCGTGCACGTCTCCGAGCTCTCCTGGAAGCACATCGACCACCCGTCCGAGGTCGTCGAGGTCGGCCAGGAGGTCGAGGTCGAGGTGCTCGACGTCGACCTGGACCGCGAGCGCGTCTCGCTGTCGCTGAAGGCGACCCAGGAAGACCCGTGGCGCCAGTTCGCCCGGACCCACGCGATCAACCAGATCGTGCCGGGCAAGGTCACCAAGCTGGTTCCGTTCGGTGCGTTCGTCCGGGTGGACGACGGCATCGAGGGCCTGGTGCACATCTCCGAGCTGGCCGAGCGGCACGTCGAGCTGCCCGAGCAGGTCGTCCAGGTGGGTTCCGACGTCATGGTCAAGGTCATCGACATCGACCTCGAGCGTCGCCGGATCTCGCTGTCGCTCAAGCAGGCCAACGAGAACTTCGTCGAGGGCGAGGAGCACTTCGACCCGACCCTCTACGGCATGGCGGCGACGTACGACAACGAGGGCAACTACATCTACCCGGAGGGCTTCGACCCCGAGACGGGTGAGTGGCTCGACGGCTTCGACAAGCAGCGCGAGACGTGGGAGAAGCAGTACGCCGACGCCCGCGAGCGCTGGGAGGCCCACACCAAGCAGGTTCAGGCGTCCCGCGAGGCCGACGCCGAGGCCGCGCTCAACCCGGTTCCGGCCGGCGGCGTGACCACCTCCTCGTCGTCCACCTCCACCTCCACGTCGTCGAGCTCGTCCTCGGGCCCGGCGCGCGCGGCGGAGGAGCCGGCCGGCACCCTGGCCACCGACGAGGCGCTCGCCGCTCTGCGCGAGAAGCTCGCCGGCGGCAAGGGCTGACGTCCAGCTTGTAGCTAGCTAGTCCGGTCCGAAGGGCCGTCCGCGATTTCGGTCGCGGGCGGCCCTTCGGCATACTTGCCCCGTGTTGATGGTGGGTCTCACCGGAGGAATCGGCGCGGGCAAGAGCGCCGTCGCCCAGCGCCTGGTCGCGCGCGGCGCGGTGCTCGTCGACGCCGACCGGCTGGCGCGCGAGGTGGTCGCCGCCGGCACGGACGGCCAGGCCGCGGTCGTCGAGGCCTTCGGCCCGGCGGTGCTCGGCCCCGACGGCGAGCTTGACCGGCCCGCGCTGGGCGCGCTGGTCTTCGGCGACGAGGCGGCCCGGCGCCGGCTGGAGCAGATCATCCATCCCCGGGTACGCGCGCGTACGGGGGAACTGATCGCGGCCGCCGCACCCGACGCGATCGTGGTCAACGACGTTCCGCTGCTGGTCGAGGCCGGGCTGGCGGCGTCGTACCACCTCGTTGTCGTGGTCGACGCCGATCGCGGGGTGCGGACTCGGCGGCTGGTGGCGACCCGGGGGATGAGCGAGGAGCAGGCGACTGCCCGGATCGCGGCCCAGGCCGACGACGCCGTTCGGCGCGACGCCGCGGATGTGATCCTGACCAACAACGCGGCCATCGAGGAGCTGGAGGCGCAGGTCGAGCGCCTGTGGCAGGACCGGCTGCGCCCGTACGAGAAGAATCTGCGAGTCGGCCGGCATGCCCCGGCCGAGGGACGGCTGCGGGTCGTACCCCCGGATCCGACCTGGCCCCGGCAGGCGGCCCGGGTGATTGACCGGATCCGGCACGCCCTGCGGCCGCTGCTCGGCGGCGACGCCGACGTCACCCACATCGGGTCGACGGCCGTGCCGGGCATGCCGGCCAAGGATCTGCTGGATCTCATGCTGGCCGTGCCCACCCTGGCGGAGGCCGACCGGCTCGCCGAGGCGCTCGGATCCGCGGGCCTGCCGCGCCGGGCGGGGGAGTGGCACGACAACGCTCGCGGCCTGCCCGGTAAGACCTGGCCGAAGCGGCTGCACGGCAGTGCCGACCCGGGACGCCCGGTCAACCTGCACGTGCGGGTCACCGGCTCGCCGGGCTGGCGTTTCGCCCTGCTCATGCGCGATCACCTGCGTGCCGTGCCGGCAGCCCGCGACGAGTACGCGGCGGCCAAGTGGAGGTGGGCGGCGCGGCACAGCGACGTGGCGAGTTACGCGGAGGCGAAGGAGCCCTGGTTCGACGCGGAGGCGGAGGCGGCCCACGCCTGGGCGGAAGCGACCGGCTGGCATCCTCCGGTGCCGTAGGGCCGGGCTGGGCACACTCCCGAGCCAGAAAGGCCGCGTCCGGCGGACAGGCAGCGCCCCCGTGTCCGCCGAATGGAGCCGGACAGGCAGTGCCCCCGTGTCCGCCGAATGGAGCCGGACAGTAAGGGGCGGTCGCGGCGGCCGTTCGCGCAGTGCGCGACCATCGCGGATGCGCGCGCCGGACGGAGCCAGGGCAGCAATCCACGGGCCGGAACGGCCGCACCGTGTGGTGGTGTCGGACCGGACCGGACGGCCGCCGCGAGCGGCCTACCTGATCACCGTATAGCCGCAGGTAAACGGTGGACAAGGCTGTTCGCCGAGGCCGAATGTGCACCCTGCGAACAGCCTCACGCGCCGCCCGAAGAAACTTGTCATACCCGCGACGTACCGTGGTCTGCATGGCGCTCGACATCCCACGACTCGACGGCCGCTTCGAGGTCATCAGCGACTACGAACCGGCCGGTGACCAGCCCACAGCCATCGCCGATCTGGAGCGCCGGGTGCGCCGCGGCGACCGCAACACGGTGCTGCTGGGCGCGACCGGCACCGGCAAGAGCGCCACGACCGCCTGGCTCATCGAAAAGCTGCAGCGGCCGGCCCTCGTGATCGCTCCCAACAAGACCCTGTGCGCTCAGCTCGCCAAGGAGTTCCGCGAGCTGATGCCCAACAACGCGGTCGAATATTTCGTCAGTTACTACGACTACTACCAGCCCGAGGCCTACATCGCGCAGACCGACACCTACATCGAGAAGGACTCGTCGGTCAACGAGGAGGTCGAGCGGCTGCGCCACTCGGCCACGATGTCGCTGCTCACCCGGCGCGACGTGATCGTGGTGGCGACCGTCAGCGCGATCTACGGCCTGGGCACGCCGCAGGAATACCTGGAGCAGGCCGTCAAGGTCAAGGTCGGCGAGGACTGGGATCGCGACAAGCTGCTGCGCCGCCTGGTCGACATCCGATATGCCCGCAACGACATGTCCTTCCAGCGCGGCACGTTCCGGGTCCGCGGCGACACTCTCGAGATCATCCCGGCTTATGAGGAGCTCGCGATCCGGGTCGAGCTGTTCGGCGACGAGGTCGAGAAGCTCTACTACCTGCACCCGCTGACCGGTGAGATCGTCCGCGAGGTCGACCAGCTCGTCATCTTCCCGGCGACGCACTACGCGGCCGGCCCGGAGCGGATGGAGCGGGCGATCCGCGACATCGAGGCCGAGCTGGCCGAGCGGCTCGCCGAGCTGGATCGTCAGGGCAAGCTGCTCGAGGCGCAGCGGTTGCGGATGCGCACCACCTACGACATCGAGATGATGCGCCAGGTCGGCTTCTGCAACGGCATCGAAAACTACTCCATGCACATGGACGGCCGGTCCTACGGCGACCCGTCGCACACCCTGCTGGACTACTTCCCGGACGACTACATCACCGTCATCGACGAGTCGCACAACACGATCCCGCAGATCGGCGGCATGTACGAGGGCGACGCCTCCCGCAAGCGCATCCTGATCGAGCACGGCTTCCGGCTGCCCAGCGCCGCCGACAACCGGCCGCTGCGCTTCGACGAGTTCCTCGAGCGGGTCGGGCAGATGGTGTTCCTGTCGGCCACCCCCGGCCCGTGGGAGATGGGCCAGGCCCAGGGCGAGTTCGTCGAGCAGATCATCCGCCCGACCGGCCTGGTCGACCCGCAGGTGGTGGTGAAGCAGACCAAGGGCCAGATCGACGACCTGATGCACGAGATCAGGTTGCGCACGGAGAAGGACGAGCGGGTCCTGGTCACCACGCTGACCAAGAAGATGGCCGAGGACCTGACCGACTACCTCCTGGAGAACGGCATCCGGGTCCGCTACCTGCACTCCGAGGTCGACACGCTGCGCCGCGTCGAGCTTCTCAAGGAGCTGCGCAAGGGCGACTACGACGTCCTGGTCGGCATCAACCTGCTGCGGGAGGGTCTCGACCTGCCCGAGGTGTCGCTGGTGGCGATCCTCGACGCGGACAAGGAGGGCTTCCTGCGCAGCGGCCGCTCGCTGATCCAGACGATCGGCCGCGCGGCCCGTAACGTCTCCGGCGAGGTCCACATGTATGCGGACAAGATGACCCCGTCCATGCGCGCCGCGATCGAGGAGACCGACCGCCGCCGGGAAAAGCAGATCGCCCACAACAAGGCGAACGGCGTCAGCCCGGAGCCGCTGCGCAAGAAGATCCACGACATCCTCGACGACATCTACCGAGAGGCCGAGGACACCGACTCGGCGCTCCATTCCGGCGGGCAGATGGTGGGTGGCGGCGGCCGGCAGATGTCGCGCGGCAAGGGCCCGGTGCCGGAGACCCGGTCCAAGGCCCGCGCCACGTCGGCGCCGGCCCGGGAGGGCATGGCCCGCGCCGAGCTGGCCCAGCTGATCCAGGATCTGAGCGACCAGATGCTCGGCGCGGCCCGCGAGCTGCAGTTCGAGCTGGCGGCCCGGATCCGCGACGAGGTCAAGGATCTGAAAAAGGAGCTCCGCGGCATGGACATGACCGGCGTTCGCTGACGCCATGCCCTGGGTGCTGACGCCGCACAGGCGTGCGGTTTCCACCCAGGGCTGCGTCCGAATCGCCACAACGGAGGGCTATTGAAGGAGCCGAGGGCGGGCCGGGCACGAACGGAAAGTCGGTGGAGCCGGGGGACCGTCGCTCTCTACGCTGGCTCGCGTGTTCACGACCCACGCGGTGACTTGGGCACCGATGCCGTTCGAGGACGATGCCGATCTTGTCGCGCTGGCCGCGCGCTGTCTCGCCGCCGATGGTGGCCTGCCGTTGGCCGCCGACCCCGCATTCCTGGGTCGGAGATGGCGCGCAGCCGGCACCCGGGCCCTCCAGGGACGTGACCGCGGCGGTCGCCTCATAGCCGCCGGGGCCCTGCGACCCGTCTCCGGCGGGGTGGCGTTCTGCGGGCTCGTCGATCCCGGCGCCCGGGGCCGGGGGATCGGTTCGCACCTGCTCGGCTGGGGGCTGGCCGAGGCCGCCGGGCCCGTCACCGTGGAGACCGAGTCGCTCACGGACGCCGCCGCGGAGTTGTTCGCGGCGCACGGGCTGGAGCAGGTCTTCGCCGAGGATGTCATGCGGATCGACCTGGAAGCCGGCGTGCCGGCTGCGGCCGGTCCGGCCGGAATGGGGTTCTCCCGCTGGTCGGAGGAGAACGCGTCGCGCTTCCACGGCGTCTACGCGGCCGCGTTTCGGGAACGGCCCGGGTTCCCGGGGTGGAGCGAGGCCGAGTGGATCGCCGAGGTGGTGGAGGACGACGAGTTCCGGCCGCAGTGGTCGGTGCTCGCGACGCTTCCGGAGCTGGGGGACGCCGGGTTCGTCACCGCGGCGGTCGACTGGATCGTGCAGGTCGGCGTCGTGCCGGCCGCTCGGCGCCGGGGAGTCGGGGAGGCGCTCATCACCGAGGCTCTGCGGCGCATGCGCGCCGACGGCGCCACCCACGCCTGGCTGGACGTCAACGTCGACAACACCGCGGTACGGCTCTACCGCAAGCTCGGCTTCGAGCATCGCGGACGGCGTGCCCGCTACCTGCGCGCGGCGCCGGCGGGGCACTGCTGATCATCGCTTGGGCTGGGCTGGGCTGGGCTGGGCTGGGCGTGGGCGTGGGCGTGGGCGTGGGCGTGGGCGT